>DXEV01000046.1 GCA_019114785.1 Candidatus Anaerobiospirillum pullistercoris
ACCTAAATCAACGAAATAACAGTGTCAGAGCTCTTACTGATCAGGTCAGTGGTTTGTTGCCAGAGTATTTCTTAGAGTCGCTATATGAGGCCTAGAAAATTGGCTACGAACTTTTGAGCTCTAACACTAGGGCCCTAATAGGGCTGGATGTCTTAAGCGCTAGCTGTCCTTGGCTAGCGCTAGCGCTGGCTAAAGCTAGCCCTAGCGCACCTCAATATCGAGCACATTGCGATAGTCATCATAGGCCAGATAGGAGGAGCGTATTTCCTCGATCTCTTTTTCCAATTGCGCAATATACTGCTCATAAGATTTGAGCTTCTGGCGCTCCTCACTGCTGAGGCTATTCTGCGCAGCCGATTGCTGCTGTAGCTGCTGCTTTTGGTCTTGCAGCTCAGCTAACAGCTTTTGGTCAGCATCGAGCTGATTGCGCAACACCTGCATAGCCGACTCGTAGTAGGCCAGCTGCTTTTGCAGCTTTTCAGAATCTGAGCGCAGCTGCTGCAGCTCACTTTTCATGTCTTGAAACTGCTGCCGATCGGCCTCAGTCACCACCATTATTTGCGCATGATCTTCCTGAGACTGACGCTGTTGTTGCTGCAACTCATCTGCAGAGAGCTTAGCCACCTGTGGCTCACTCTTTTCCACATAGACGGCTTCATTAGAGCTATCGCCATCCGCGTTTAGAGCGTTGTGCAACTTATCCGCAGCACGCTCGGCCTGATCCATAAGCAGATAGAGGAAGTTTGGCGTGTAGCCCTCGTCCTCTCGCACCTCTTGCGTCATGGCCGCAAAGTTCAGCAGGTCGTATTCCTCTTGGTAGGTCTCAGTCAGGTCAGCAAGGCGGTTAACTCTAAAAGTAAGGCGCGACAATTGCCCATCGCAGAATTTAGCTGCTTTAGATTGCGACCCACCATCATTTCCGCGCGCTAAGGTATACATGGCCTGCGCAGCTTGAGGCAAAAGCTGCTGATATTGCTGCAAATTGGCCTGCATCAGCTCCAAATTAACCCTATAGTCCTCAGCGTTTTTGTAGAGCTCGTAGGAAGTAGCATCACCACCTGCAATCAGATCCTTTAAATAGGCAAATTGGCGGCTGCCATCTGTGTGCACTCGCTGCACAGCCTTCACCATATCAGCAACATGATCATCGATCCGCCCTAAATACTCACCAAAGGCCTCCAGACGCTCATCTGGGCTAGCAAAGCCCTCTTCTAAGATCTGCACCATTTCATCAGAGCTAAGAGCGATATTGGTGCCCAAACTTGCAGAGGCCTTATAACAGTCAGGATCTGACGGGTCACTAAACAGACAACCTAAAGCACCACTGGCAGCGCCTAAAAACTTGTTTTCGGTGCTGGAGCTGACTCGCGTGACATCAGCCTGCAAGATCAGTTTGCTGGGCACAGCACGATATTGCGGAAAGAATCTGTGCAAATCGAGTTTAAAAGCAGAGTCTTCTTGAGCAATATCTTGAGCCTCTGTTGCAGCAGCTGCCTCCGCAGCTGCCTCCGCAGTAGCCATCGCAGTAGCCATCATGGCAGTAGTAGCAGTAGCAAATGCCATTATGGCTGTCACACTTGCAGCTAAGATTGTTTTACGCACCTTTTGCCTCCCAACCCCCAAAAGAGATCACCAAGCGAGCTTTTTGTTCCTATTTTACTCTAGGCTCCCCTACTGGGCAGCAAGGTGTCCTGCTAGTGGTAGCTGCATCCAGAACAAAAAAGGGGCTCTCATTAGCCCCTTGTCGATTGAAACATTCCTTTTTTGTGGAATTTGCTTGGCAGCGCTTTCTTCTCGGCCTATACCATCCTATCGCTGAGGATCAGATGGGTCAGATGGCTTGTCAGGATCAAGATGCTTGCTTGCGCCTTCTTCTGTAGCCCGATCCTCGCGGTGTGACATCACAGAGTCTGCATTACCGGCATGATCAGTACTGCTGACTCTTTTATCCTCACCAGTTGCGAACGCATTGCCCTCAGAGGACTTACCACCAGCAGATAGATCGTTTTTGCTCGGCTGCTCGTCATTGGCTGACACAAGCCAAAACTCCGGTGGCAGCATTAACGCCGTTGCGTAAAGCTCTGCCGAAAATTCGCTCATCTCACCCTTAGGCCTGAAGCCGAGCTTGTGGCTTGGGATGACGATTTGGGTGCTCTCCCATGAGATGAAATATGGCCCAGTTAGCGATATTGGTGGCATGATCGCCAATACGCTCTAAGTACTTAGCAATCATGATGATATCGACAATGGTCGCGGCATTGTGGTCATGCTCCACAATCAGGTTGATCATGAGATCACGGGCAGAAGCAAAGTACTTATCCACCTCAGCATCACGATCAATTACATCACGGGCCAGCTCAATATCCTGATTAATAAAGGCTTCGACACTGTCCTGCACCATACCGCGAGCAATGATGGCCATTTCCTCGATCGATTTGAAATACATCTTTTCGGCATAATCGAGGTTCATCACGATCTCTGCAATATCACTGGCCTGATCGCCAATGCGCTCCATATCAGTGATCATCTTAAGGGCAGAGCTCACCAAGCGCAGATCTGAGGCAATAGGCTGCTGATGCAGAATAATGGTCAGACAGAGGTTTTCGATCTCACGCTCTTTTTGATCAATGATGTAATCTGACTTGTAAATACGGCGTGCTAAGTCATTATCGTTATCGTGCAAAGCCTTAATAGCACCAGCTAAAGCATCGTCGCAAAACTGCCCTAATTGAGCTATTTCCTCGCATAGGGTCTTCAATTGGGTGTTGTACAGTTCACGCATCTTTACGTTCACCACATGATTTGAGAGCAACTGGCTCTTAGTCCTCTGCACCGCATATAGGCAGCACTGCTAACTAGCATCGTTGGGACTATACGTCCCTCTACAAGGGAGCAGACAACTGGATAGATCCTGCTAATTAGCCCTACAGCTACGCTTGATCCTCTGTTGATGACCCATGGCACCACATTGGCTCTTACGGCCTAGCGCCTATGGCTTTACCAGCAAACTTGCAGCTGAGATTGATAGCCAGCTCAGATCCTTTCTTAGCTTTTATCTGGCTGAAAATACACTCAAATGACCTGAAAGGAGACCAAGTGCTCTTTCCTAGCCAACAGCCTACTTATGCCTTAATCTTAGATCATTAACCCGAGCTAGATACAAGATTTTGCCACAAACAAATAAGGTGTGTTACACAAAGCACCGCTGCTGTATAACACACCTTAGACCAGAGGAAAAAACCGAGCTGATAGCGCACACGGAAATGCTCCGCCTATATGTTCCCTTGTGCTATCCACTCACAAGAGAACGATGCGCCCCTCAAAAAGAGGGCTCTCAATTAGCGGACTATGGTTTCGATGGTTGAGAGGCAAACCATAGCCACGCCAAAAGAAAACTATTAACCGAAACGGCCAGTGATGTACTCTTCGGTGCGCTTGTCTTGTGGGTTCTTAAAGAGCTGGTCGGTGCTAGCGAACTCCACTAAATCACCTAACAGGAAGAAAGCGGTATCGTCAGAAATACGCACAGCCTGCTGCATATTGTGAGTCACCATGATGATGGTGTAGTCCTTCTTCAGCTCCACAGCCAGATCCTCAATCTTGGAGGTAGAGATTGGGTCTAAGGCGGAAGTTGGCTCATCCATGAGCAGAACCTTTGGTTGCACAGCTAAAGCACGAGCGATGCACAGACGTTGCTGCTGACCACCGGAGAGGCCTAAGGCCGAAGTCTTTAAACGATCCTTAACCTCATCAAAGATAGCAGCCTGACGTAAGCTGCGCTCCACAATCTCATCTAACTCGCGCTTAGACTTAATACCGTGGGTACGTGGGCCATAAGCGATATTGTCGTAGATGCTCATTGGGAATGGGTTTGGCTTCTGGAAGACCATGCCCACTTCCTTACGTAAAGCGGAAACGTCGAGACTCTTGTCTAAGATCTCTTGGCCTTGGTACATGATGGAGCCGGAGGTGGTAACACCCTCGACTAAGTCATTCATACGGTTTAAGGTCTTGATGAAGGTGGACTTACCGCAACCAGATGGGCCGATGAAAGCAGTAACGGCATTGGCCTTGATGCGCATATTGATGTCTTTGAGCGCATGGTGGGCACCGTTGCTATACCACAGGTTAAAGTTCTTAACGTCGAAAACCAGATTGTTGCTCATTTTTTCGCTTCAAAAGAGGTTGGCGCAGGCTAGCTCAGCCTAATTACCCAAGCTGTAGGGGTTACGCCAAAAAATCGATATGAGAGGCCAATGGTATGGCCATGAACCAGATCCTGTACTTGTCTCACTTCTTGGCTAGCTCTAGCTTTAGAGCCTAGCCAAGAGGATCTGGGAAAGCAGTGTTTGAACTAAGAGCTGGGATTCAGCGCATGGCGCAGCAAACGCTGCGCTTGCGCTCGCGCTCTAGGAGAGCGCTCTATATTACTTAGCCTTCTTACCGGCACGGCTCTTTAAACGGGCACCAACTAAGTTAGCCATCAGGTTGATGATTAAGCTCATCACTAAGAGAATGGCGGCAATCACGAAAGCCACTTCAAACTGACCTTGCTCCTTAGCGTACACGTACAGGGCCACAGTTAAAGTAGCACCGGAGCTGGACAGACCGTCGATAAAGCCGTTTAAAGCGTGAGCAAAACCGGCGGTGAAGAGCAGAGCTGCAGACTCACCTAACATACGACCAACAGCTAAGATACAGCCGGTCACAATGCCGTCCACGCAGCATGGTAAGACCACAGTCTTAATCACACGGAACTTAGCAGCACCTAAACCAAAGGCACCCTCACGGTAGCCGCTTGGCACGGTCTTTAAGCTCTCTTGAGTGGTACGAATGATGGTTGGCAGAGTCATGATCACTAAGGTCAGAGCACCAGCCATCAGAGAGGTTTGCAGACCAAAGAATTGGCAGAAGATGAGCATACCAACCAGACCGTAGATGATGGAAGGAATACCAGCTAAGGTCTCAATAGCGTACTCAATCATGTTGACTAAGCGACGCGAGGTTGCGTACTCATTTAAGTAAATAGCAGCGCCTACGCCCAGAGGTAAAACTAAGACTAAGGCAGCAATGATGATGTAAACGGTGTTTAAGATATCTGGCAGCACACCAATACTATGGGTCAGGTAGCTTGGCTTGGTGCTTAAGATCTGCCACGAGAAGTGTGGCACCGACTGAATCAGGATGTAGCCGATCATGAAGAACACGAATGCGACCGTTAAGCCTGTGCACAGGTACATTAACGACTGCATGGTGAAGCTGTAGAGCTTACGGCCTAAAGCATTACGCGATGGCTCGAAGATGGAGACATTATCGGCAAAAACAGCATCAGCGTTATTAATTCTCTTAGCTTGCTTTTGCTCGGTAGTACCGGCGGCTAAGACGCTAGCTAAATGCTGCTGGTTATTATCTTGTAAAGAAAGCGAATCTGACATAGCTAAAACACTGCGCAAACAAGCAGCGGCGCTGAACCGCTGCAAGGAAACTTCTTAAACTAGGTGAAACTATTGGAACTTGAGTAGGGCGCGCTGCCCTCAACTCAGCAAATTAGTTTCTGCCCTTCTTTAAGATCAGGTTCAAGGTAGCGTTGATCATCATGATGAAGACAAACAACACTAAAGCAATGGAGAACAAGGCGTCACGTTGTAAACCAGAAGCATAGGACATCTCAGATGCCACAGCAGTGGTTAAGAAACGTACAGACTCGAAGATACCTGGCATGTTTGGCACATTACCAGCGACCATCATCACAGCCATAGCCTCACCAATGGCACGGCCTACACCTAAGACCACAGCCGAGGCAATACCACTCTTAGCAGCGACCACGCTCACACGGAACACAGTCTCAATCTTGGTGGCACCTAAAGCTAAGGAACCTAACTCATACTCCTCTGGCACAGCGCGTAAGGAAGTAATGGAGACCTTGATGATGGATGGCAAAATCATGATGGTGAGCACTAAGATAGCAGCTAATAAGCTGGCACCATCAGGCAGGTTGAAGACTTGTTGTACCAGAGGTACTAACACCAACATACCTACGAAACCGTAAACTACCGAAGGAATACCTGCTAACAGGTCAATTAATGGCTCAACAGCACGAGAGACCTTGGCAGGAGCAAGCTTGGCTAAGTAAACGGCGCAGAAGAAACCTAAAGGCAGACCTAAAACGATAGCACCACCGGTACCATAGAAAGAGGTCAGGATGAATGGGAGGATACCGAACTGAGGCTCAGCAGCAGCAGAGGCCCACTTGGTACCAAAAATGAAATCAAAGAAGCCAACTTCAAAGATGGCTGGTAAACCAGCAATGATCAGGTAAATGCTGATTAAGATCACAAGAGCGATATTGATAAGACCAAAGCATAAGAAGAAATAGCGGGCGGCCTCTTCAATATCCCACTTAGAAGACTTGATTCTAATCATATTCCAACGAGTGTTTCAATCTTACACAGCAATGTCTGCAAAGTAAGCGACATACAACATACGACGTCTACGACGTGATCTCTTTAGTACCGAATCATGTGTACTGGTCTAAAGGAGCTTCTCTCAAGCCCCAAGTACGTGCTGTGGCATACTTGGGGCCCGCGCCAGCTAAAACCGACGCACGGAGAGTTTGTAACTCACTTCAGTCTCCTTTGTTGAAGACTAAAGGAGGCTATAGAGTTATGAGGAAAATTACTTGGAAACAGGGATCACACCAGTCATGGTGATGATGCCAGCGCCTTCCTCAGAGAAAGCGAAGTCTAAGAAGGTCTTAACAGCCTCAGATGGCTCCTCACCCTTCTTGGTGACTAACACGAATGGACGCTGTAACTTGTAAGAACCATCGGACACAGTGTCAGCGGAAGCAGCCACACCATTCACGGTTAAAGGCTTGATCTTGTCGCTCACAGCAGCTAAGGAAGCGTAACCGACAGCATTGACGTTCTTAGAAACGGTGGTGATCACGTCACCGGTGGAGGTTAACTCTTGACGATACTTGCAAGAATCCTTGGTATCGGTCACGGTCTCGAAGCCATCACGGGTACCAGAGCCAGCCTCACGGCCAATTAACACGATTGGGTGATCGTCGCCACCAACTTGATTCCAGTTGGTCACCTTACCGGTGTAGATATCCTTGATCTGCTCTAAGGTTAAATCGTTAACCTTGTTGTCGACATTCACAACCAGCACGATACCGTCTAAAGCCACGACTTGACCATTTAAGTTATGAGCCTCACTATCCTTTAAAGCACGGGAGGATAAACCGATGTCGCAACGATCTTCCTCAACAGCGGCGATACCAGCACCAGAACCAGTTGGATTGTAGGTGAACTTGATGTCAGAGTGAGCCTCGGTGAAAGCCTCACCTAAAGCACCGATCATGTACTCCATGGAGGTGGAGCCTTCAGTAGCAACGCTACCATCGGCATAGGCAGCAGAGGAAGCAGCGATTAAAGTGGAAGCAGCAAAAGCACTGAATAACTTAGTGAACTTGTTCATGAAAAACACTCTCCGTTCAGATTTCGCTGCACATGATAGAAAGCAAAGATTAAGAACAAAGGGTGTGATTGTTAAATTTGAGTTAAGTCACATTTTTTTAAGCCTATTTTGGCCTTTTCCACTCCCTAAAGTCCTCTATTCCTAGTTACTGATGCACCACAAAATAATCCCTGCTTGCACCTAAAAATGGCAAAAATACGGGATCTAGGGCAATCCTTACCTACAAGCACAGAGCAAAGCTCAGAGATCACGCCCTCTGCAAAAGACCGCAAAAAATTTTTCTGAAAAACACAAATTAAACCACAAAATTTTTTTGTCCACCCTATTTGGCTGCACTTTGAGTGCTCACACATTATTTTGCAGAGTTGCTAGCAAAAAACCACATATTTGCTTACAATGAGCGGCACTTAGCATCCAGCCCAAATTGTTTGAGTTAGGTGCAAAGAAAAAAAGCAACTAGACGGTGCGTTGTCCTTTCCTGCCTCCCATCATGTTCTTTCTCGTCCATTCTCTCTAAATGTGTTCACAGCAAGACGAGCCTGACAACCGCATGCTCTAGCTGCGCGTGCTCTTCAGCAACATTGACCACGTATTTAGCGAACGTCATCCCTCACTTGGTTCCAACAATGCTAAGCCTTACAGCGCTCTCATTTGCTGTCCAACAGCTACATCAGGGGGTAAGGACTTAGGGAACACTTGAGAGAACTCTGCCTTTAGGTTAAGCGGAGACCTTTACCTCCAAGCTTCCTCTCTGCTCTAGATCGTGGCTGGACTTAATGGCTACAGTTTGGTGACGTTGGAGAACCTCAATGCAAGAACAACAACTCTCGCAAGAGCAAGTGCACAATGCACGTGGCCCTGTCGAGGGCGAAGTAGTGCCTTCTCTAGGAACCGACATCAAACGCACATTGCGTCTCTTCTGGCCAATATTTCTAGGCCAGCTGTCCTCATCGGCCATGGGAGTGGTCGATACCGTGATGGCAGGTGCAGCCGGTACCATTGATCTTTCTGGTGTAGCCATTGGCGCATCCTTTTACTGGCCTTGCGTCCTCTTTGTCTTAGGCATGACCTTAGCCATTCAGCCAACCATTGCCCACTTACGTGGTGCAGGAAAGCCTGAAGAGATCGCCGCCAAGATGCACTTGGCCACAGTGGTGTGCTTAATCGCCTCGGTAATTATCGGTCTGCTCATGACCCTACTACCGCTAGCCTACAAACTGATTCCCGATGTAGACCAAGACATGGTGCGCATCGGCCAAGGCTATGTTTGGGCCGTAGCGATCGGTATGCCTGCTTTTGCCATGTTTAATATCCTGCGTGGCTATTGGGAGGGATTGGGAATTACGCTGCCAACATCTATCTTTGGTGTTATGGCCTTACTGCTCAATATCCCACTCAACTACATCTTTATCTTTGGCAAATTAGGTATGCCTGCTTTAGGTGGTATCGGCTGCGGTGTGGCAACCACAATCACAATCGCAATCACCGTTGTCTGCATGCTGATCTATGTGCAAAAGAGCAAGCGCTTTGAGAATTGTCGCCTCTATCGCCAGTGGTATAAGCTCGACTGGCAAGAGATCAAAGACTTCGTCCGCTTCTCTATGCCTTTAGGCTTGTCTGCTACCATTGAAGTGACCTGTTTCTCCTTAGTTGCAGTGCTCTTAAGCCCATTCGGCCCAATCACAGTGGCTGCCCATACCATTGCTATGAACGTCTCTGGTGTGCTGTTCATGCTGCCATTGTCAGTAGCTTCTGCTACTACCATCCGTGTAGGTGAAGCTATGGGTGCTATGCACTGGTGCCGCTCGTTGCGTTGCACTATCAGTGCCTTTATGATTGGCGCAGTGATCTATGCACTGTGCTTTAGCAGCCTCTTTATATGGCATGACAACATCATTGGTCTCTATACCGATGATCTAGAGGTAGCCACCTTAGCTTCGCTGCTGGTGATGTTCTGTGTGGCCTACCTCTTACCAGATAGCTTCCAAGTGCTGTCGATCGGTATTCTGCGTGGCTTTAAGGACAGTAAGACCATCTTCATTGTGACTATTATCTCTTACTGGGTAGTAGGAATGCCAATTGGCTACACCTTAAGCTATGGCTTAATTACTGGAGAAAAGATGGGAGCCCCAGGCTTCTGGATCGGCTTTATTTGCGCGTTATCTACCGCCAGCGTTCTCTATCTGATCCGCTTGCTGTATCTCTATCGCACACGCAAGTTGCCAAAAGCTTTGCAGAGCAATCAAGATAAGATCGACAAAGCCACCAGTGAAGCCTTAGCCGAGCTGCAAAAAGAAGGTGAGCTCAAAGCTTAATCAAGCTGCCATAATCCAAAAGGCCTCAAACGCTCCGCGCTGAGTCCTAAGAACAGCCCGGCCAATGTGCTGGGCTTTTCTTTGCCCGCCCAAAAGCAGACATAGTCTCTTACCTAACCTGCCTTCTAAGCGTAACAGCGCCCGCCCCATCAAACCCTCGATAGACATTACCCCAAGACCTAAAAGCCACAGGCCATAGCTACAGGCGACAGACATCTCAGCTGACATATTGGCCAACAAAGGAAACTACATGTGGTGGTGATGGAAGAAGTGGTGAAGTGGTGGTGGTAAGAAGAGTGGTGGCTGCTTGTGACCACTGAAAGAACAAAAGGAAAGAAG
>DXEV01000047.1 GCA_019114785.1 Candidatus Anaerobiospirillum pullistercoris
CTATTTGCCTCTTTGCCGTAAACGTTTGCACCAGCAAACATGCTGAACTCTTGGTAGGCAACAGCGCTCAAGCTCACTTTCTTCTGCTCAATTGGCTGCTAACAGGCCAATTGTAATACAGGCTAATTAGCTTAGAAGTCATGATCTGCACTTCTCATAGGGGCGAAAAAAGCCGATTTTAAGCTATTTTTGTCACGTACTTCACACCTTAGACAAAGAGGGCTTTAATCTTTTGTGAAAACGTTTACAATGCTCTATATATCGAATTTCATAGGTGTCCACGATAAGGGCAAATAGCCTCTTTTTGCTCTAAGCTTGTCTTTTGTCCACAAGCTAAAACCTAGACAGGCTTAATCTGGTGTAATTTAGGGAATAATCGGCAACACTGCGCGTTTTCCCCAAAGCACTATGTTCGGTGTAAAATACTCTCAAATTTGAGGTGGTGTGAATAAGCGCAAAATATTGCGCCTCACCCTCTTAGCTTAGCTTTTTAGCTGATGCCTTCGCTCTTAAGAATATGATTAAGCGTCAGCTGCTAGGATAATGTCACGGTTATTGATTTCGGAGACTAGGAATGAGAAAGCCACTCGTTATGGGCAACTGGAAGCTCAATGGCACTAAGGAGTCTGTGACTGCTTTAGTTAACGCTTTAAAGGAGCCTGCTAACAAGGCTGCTGATAAGGCTGACGTCGCTGTTTGCGCCCCTGCTGTGTTCATCGGCATGGTCGAGCAATTAGCTCAAGGCTCTAAGTTAGCCTATGGCTCTGAGGATTGCGACATCCACACCCAAGGTGCTTACACTGGTGAGAACTCCCCTGTCATGTTACGTGAGTTCGGTTGCACCTACGCTATTGTTGGCCACTCCGAGCGCCGTGACTACCACAAGGAGTCCAGCGAGTACGTTGCTCAGAAGTACAAGGCTGCTCAAGACAATGGCCTGATCCCAGTGTTATGCGTCGGTGAGTCCGAGGCTGAGTTCGACGCTGGCAAGACCATGGACGTTGTGCGTGAAGAGTTAAAGGCTGTGATCGACCTGTGCGGCATCGAGTCCTTCAAGAACGCTGTGATCGCCTACGAGCCAATTTGGGCTATCGGCACTGGTAAGACTGCTACCCCAGAGATCGCTCAAAAGGTGCACTCTGACATCCGTGCTTACTTAGCTTCCTTCAACGCTGAAGTGGCTGACGGTGTGCGTATCCTCTACGGTGGTTCTTGCAATGCTAAGACCGCTCCAGAGCTCTTCGCTCAAAAGGACATCGATGGCGGCTTAGTTGGTGGTGCTTCCTTAAAGGCCCCAGATTTCACCGCTATTATTGAGGCTGCTGTGGCTAACGCCTAATAGCAACTCTATAACAGCGCAGTGAGGTGTTACTGCCCATCACTTCACTGCACCTACAGCCACCGCTACGGTGGCTGTAGGCTGTCTTGAGGCTCAAGACCAAAGCTGATCTCAATCTCCTTTGCGCTCAATCTGCCAAAAATCAGCATATCTTGCGCATGTTTGGTATTATCTTTGGTCTTCAGCTTCGAGCTTAATAGTGCTTATCGTCACTGGGTGACTGCATAGCGCCATAGCGCCTCACCAGAGACCTGAGGTTGCTGCGTAAGCACTAAGCTAGAGCAAAGCTTGCATTAAGCTAGGTCAAACACAAATTGCACTTGCCTTACTGCTAGCTACTCTTCTAAGCTAAAGAGCTGAACCGAATTTAGGACTGCCTTAAACTGGCTATGCTTGTGCCTGAGGCCATCAAAGCATCCAGACAAAGAGCTTTTTAGCTCGGAAGTAAGCGCCACCCTCCCCTTCACGTGGGCTCGTCGAGGGGTAGATTGCCGCTTACTTTGCTGATCCTCTATAAGGTGTAGGATGGAGATGTCTATCACCTTGTAGTCTGCAGGCAGTCGTAATTACGCTCGTCTAGGACTCAGGTAAAGAAGACCAACCTCAACCTGTGCTCTAGGCCGTGTAGCTTCGCTTTATTCAAGCACTAATCCTTGCGGTGCTTGAACAAGCTCAGGGATACAAAACATGGCTATAAAAAAGATTGGTATTTTGACTTCCGGTGGTGATGCTCCTGGCATGAACGCAGCAATTCGTGCTGTGGTTCGTACTGCTATCGACTATGACTACGAAGTCTGCGGTGTGCGTGATGGTTACTTAGGCCTCCACGAGGGCATGATCATCCCATTAAATCGCAAGAGCGTCTCTGATATGTTAAACCGTGGCGGTACCTTCTTAGGCACTGCCCGCTTCCCACAATTCAAGCAAGAGGCTGTGCGTCGTGAGTGCGTTGAGGTCATGAAGCAGCACAACATTGACGCCTTAGTTGTGGTCGGTGGTGACGGTTCTTACATGGGTGCTAAGCTCTTAAGTGAGTTAGGCTTCCCTTGCATTGGTCTGCCAGGCACCATTGATAACGATATCGCTGGTACTGATACCACCATCGGTTTTGATACCGCTTTAAACACTGCTGTGACCTGTATCGACAAGTTACGTGACACCTGCTCTTCGCACAAGCGTATTGCTGTGGTTGAGGTGATGGGTCGTCACTGCGGTGACTTAGCTATTCACGCAGCTATCTCCTGCGGTGTGGAAGCTGTCTTAGTTCCAGAAAAGCCATGGGACAAAGAGACCGTCTATACCTCCATCGAGAAGAGCATCGAAGAAGGTAAGCGTCACGCCATTATCGTAGTGTGCGAGAACCAGACTGACGTGCACCAGATGGCTTCTGAGTTAGAGCAAAGAACTGGTTTAGAGACCCGTGCTACCGTGTTAGGCCACATTCAACGTGGTGGTGCTCCATCGGCTTCTGACCGTGTGCTGGCCAGCCGTATGGGTGCTTATGCAGTAGAGTTATTACACCAAGGCTTCTCTGGCCGCTGCATTGGTATTCAGCGCGGTAACTTAGTGCACCACGACATTATCGAGTGCATTGAGACCATGAAGCACAAGTTCCGTGAGGATCAGTACAACTTAGCTTTAGCTTTAAGCTAAGTTACAAGCCAAAACTTAGCGCGCTACGACCTAGCGCCCTAAGGGCATAAAGAAGAAGGGCTCTTCGGCAGTTGGTTGCAAATTACCTAAACTCCGAAAGAGCCCTTTTTCTTTGGGGCGCATAGAGCGCCCAGCGCAGCCCCGCCTGCGCAGCCAACGCACCCCCGCCTGCGCAGCCAGCACAGCCTCGCCTGCGCAGCACCGCCTGCGCGTGAGCACAAGGCTCACATAGCGAAGCTTTGTGGAGTCTTAATCCCGCACAAAATACGCCTTTACCGCCTCCTGAGTGGCAGTTGCAATAGCACGATCTGTTACCTGATTGCGGTAGACAAAACCACCATCTGGGCTAAATGACACTCGTGAATGAATAAAGCTCATGGCAGACGGCTCATAGCCTTTAGCCGAAAAGTGGAACTGATGTACCCCGCTCTGCTCAGCAATCTGCACTACATTCTTTTCATTCACCCCACTGGCTGCCATAATCGCTAGAGATGTGCCCTGAGCCTGCTGTTGTAACAGCTTAAGCTGCTCTACGCCTTCCATCGCTGTTGGATAGCCACCAGAGGTCAAAATACGCGAAATTCGCCCTAACTTCAGCAGCTCCTGAAAGGCCTGAACTTGATCGGCACACACATCAAAAGCACGGTGAAAGGTAATGGCCATATCACCTGCCACAGCAATGATCTGCTGCATTGCATCCAGATCCACTGTGCCATCAGGATTTAAGCAGCCAACAGCCACACCATTGGCACCTGCCTCTCGGGCTAGCTTTACGTCCTCAACAATAACGGCAAGCTCATCCTTGTTGTAGAGGAAATCACCATCACGAGGACGGATCAGCACATGCAGCTTAGTATTGTGACACAGCTGCCTTGCCTGCCTGATCATGCCTAAAGATGGGGTCAAGCCGCCCACACTCAAAGCGCTACACAACTCGACACGTGTTGCGCCCAAGCACTCCGCAATGCGACAGCCTTCTAGCGTACCAATACAAAACTCTGTCTCAAATTGAGCCATACAAAGCCCTCTTTGGCATGCCATTGCCCCAGCCCAGCCACAGCTATAGCTGTGGCCTCTATGGCCTGAGACATAGCCGCTACAGCGGTCTGCGCTAGGGCTGTGGCAATGGCAGCTTGCGCTCAGAAAATTAAGGATTAGACGATACGACGGACGCTACGGCCCTCAAAGAAGGCGTCTACGTTTTCCTTAAACTGACGGCACAGCTCGACTAAGCAGTCATCCGACATCCATGCTTGGTGTGGAGTCAGAATAAAGTTATCGTTTTGCAGCAGCTTTACAAATGGGTGATCCTCTGGCAAAGGCTCAGTAGAAGCCACATCGGCAGCACCGCCTGCAATCTTGCCGGTTAAAACAGCATCTACCCAATCGGCCTCATTAACCACACCACCACGAGCGTTATTAATGACGAAAACCGATGGCTTCATTAAGGCAAACTCTGCTTTAGTGATGAGGTTAGAGGTCTCATTGTTTAATGGGCAGTTAATGCTAATGAAATCAGCCTCAGCAATAGCCTGCTTAAACTCGGTATAGCCTAGACGCACACTAGTGGCTTGCTTGTGCTCTGCTTTAAGCACTTTCATACCAAAAGCGGAGGCTAAAGCACCAATACGGCTGCCAATGGCACCAGAGCCGACTACGGTTAAGGTTCTACCATTTAAGTCCACGATTGGATAAGGCTTTTGGCAGAAGCAGTTAGCGTTAACCCATAAGCCTTCACCCATTGCCTTGTGGGTCTGGATAAAGGAGCGCGACAAGGACAGCATCATAGCCAAGGTATGCTCAGCCACAGACAGCGTGCTATAGCCTTGGATGGTGGTAACAGCGATGTTGTGTTCACGGCAATAATCAATATCGATATTGTTATAGCCTGTGGCCAGTTCAGCTACCAGCTTGAGCTTAGGCATCTTAGCCATATTCTCAGCAGTTAAACGGCACTTATTGGTGACTACCACTGTAGCCTCGGCACAACGAGCAGCGATATCCTCATACTTGGTGGTCTCATAGGAGATCCACTCATGCTCGCAGTTTGGGCGAGGTAAAGGGAAAGCCGCTGGAATAGCGATGGCGTCCAAGTGCACGATTTTTTCCATAAACAATCAACTCCTAAACAAAAGTACTGGCAGGTTTGTCTCATTTTAATTGTTGTCCATGTAGAGCGCACCTTGTTCCTGTCAATCTAGCATGGCAAAATAAGGCAACCTTAGTTTATTTCAAGGGATTGAGCCATGCTCCTAGATGCGTTAGAAATTGT
>DXEV01000048.1 GCA_019114785.1 Candidatus Anaerobiospirillum pullistercoris
ACGCCGATGGTAGTGCAACGAACGATTGTGCGAGAGTAGGTCATCGCTAGGATTGATTTTCTAAAACGAGAAACCACCGCAAGGTGGTTTTTTCGTTTCTGGGCTCTGAAAAACAGTACCTTTCGAGCGGCTCCAGCTGCTGCGCAGCAGATGCTGCTAACGCAGCAGACGCTGCTAACGCAGCTCATGCAGCTGACGCTGGCTGCGCTCAAGCACAGCCAGCGCTGTTAGCGCATCTGACGCCGCAAATGCAGCCACGCCCCATCCTTCCTTATATTTCCCATTTTTCATAACTCCTCTGCCCTCTGAGACAAGTCTCAAAGGCAGCTTGGAGCTGTTTTCCGCTCAACCGCCAACCGCCAACCGCTGCGCTGGCTGCGCATTCCTTGCTGCTGCATTGCTGGGCTACGTTTTGTGCTCAGCCAGTTAATCCTGCCAGACTTGCCAGAAAAAGTCCCGAAATAGTGACGCAGTAAGCATTTTTGAAAAAATCTTACCTTTGCCTGTGTCCTTAGCTTGTGCTTTGTCTATAATGTAAAACACTGAAATGGTAGTAAGCTAAAAAGAGCATAAATATCGGCTTTTAAAGCTTATTAGTATGGCAGTGCGCAAGAGTTTAATGTTCTTATTTTGGTACTGCTATGTACCGCTATTAGGTTAGGGACTGTTATGGCTCTTGTGCTAGGCTAGCCTTAAGAAAAAGAGACGCTGAAGCTACTTTAGCTACTTTAGCTACTTTGCTTGCTGCTGCGACTCGGGTTTTAGTTAGTTTTTGGTAGGGGTTGAACTAAATGCAGACATTAAATCTTGCTTTAAAGACTGAGGCTAAGTCCTCGCTGCCAGTATGTGCTTTGCAATTCGGTGAAGGTAACTTCCTGCGCGGCTTCTTAGATTGGATGATCTTTAAAGCCAACGCTCAAGGACTCTTCAATGGTCGTGTCCTTGCCTTACAGTGCACTCCTCGTGGTAAGGTTGTTCCTAAGCTCAAGGCTCAGGATTGCTTATACACCACCATCCTTCACGGCTTTAAGGATGGTAAGGAGATCGAAGAGCGTGAAGTGATCAACACCATTGCTGATGCCTTAAACCCTTACGAGGATTGGGAGAAGGTCTTGGCCGCTGGTGTGAGCTCTGATTTAAAGTTTGTGTTCTCCAACACCACTGAGGCCGGTATTACCTTTGTGCACGAGCAGCCTTTCAACACCGATGTCTGCCCTGAGTCCTTCCCTGGCAAGCTGACTGCTATCCTCTATGAGCGCTACAAGGCTTTTAAGGAGCAAGGTGCTTTAGCTGGTTCTGGCCTGTGGATCGTGCCTTGCGAGTTGCTGGATGACAATGGCTCCAAGTTAAAGGACATCGTCTTACAGCAGATCGAAGATCAGCACTTAGACGAGGACTTCAAGCAGTACGTCTTAAATGAGTGCCGCTTTATCAATACCTTGGTCGATCGTGTGGTTTCTGGCTATCCAAAGGATAATGCTGCTGCCTACCAAGAGAAGCTGGGCTACCAAGATGAGCTCATGACCTGTGGTGAGTGCTTCCATTTCTTTGCCATTGAGGGTGGTGAGGATGTGGCTGAAGCTTTACCTTTTGCCAAAGCCGGTCTGAATGTGGTTGTGGCTGACGATATCACCCCATATCGTTTACGTAAGGTCAGAATCTTAAACGGTACCCATACCGCCAATGTGCCAGCCGCTTTCCTCTACGGTTTAGACACCGTGGATCAGATGATGAGCGATGAGATCACTGGCAAGTTTGCTCGCTCTGTGATCTTCGATGAGATCATTCCAGCTGTGAACTTAGATAAGGATATGCTGATCTCCTTTGCTAATGATGTGGTGGATCGCTTCTCTGATCCTTCCATGCACCACCAGTTAGCTTCGATTCTGATGAACAGCACCTCTAAGGTTAAAGCTCGTATCCTGCCAACCATCTTAGATGCTCGTGCTAAGGGCGTCCTGCCAAAGAAGCTGTGCTTTGCTTTAGCTGCTTATATCGCTCTATATAAGAATGCCTCTGGTGTTCCTGTGCAGGTGCAGCGTGCCGGTGGTAAGAGCGGCGAGTTTGTTGATGATGCTTATGCCGTTGAGGTTTTAACCAAGGCTTGGTCGCTTTATCAGAAGACTGAAGCCTCGGCTCTGTTTACCGTCAAGGCTGTACTCTCTGATGTTAAGCTCTGGGGTTGTGACCTGTCCTCCGATGTTGATTTAACCAGTTTAGTGGCTCGCCTCACTCATGCTGTTATTTCTGATGGTGTCGCAGCAACTATGAAGGATTTGTTGGAGCACAACTAAGCTCACGTTAGTTGCCAGATGTCCTGCGCGAGCAAGCCATAGGCTTGCCGCGTAAGCCACAGGTTATAGCGTAAGCCAGCGTAAGCCATCGGTTTGCGTGAGGCCTGTGGCCTAACAGATACAGACAGGTGCGACCTTAATCTAGTGGAGTCAATTTGGCCTGTGCTGCTCAGTGCAGGCTAAGCACAGTCGTGGTTGCGCCTGTTGAGCAAAGATTTGAGGGGAGTTTTTCGTTTCGTGAAAGCGATTTTAATCCATGATGGTGATAGCGTCGGCGTAGCCTTAGAGAACCTTAAGGCAGGAGAGCAGATCTCTTTGGGTGGTAAAGAAATCACCTTACGTGATGACATCACCCGTGGCCATAAGTTTGCCTTAAAAGATATTGCCCCAGACGAGTTTGTGATCAAATACGGCTATGCTATCGGTCGTGCTAAAGAGCAGATCCCTGTTGGTGCTCATGTGCATAGCCATAATGTGAAGACTGATTTAAAGGGCGAGCTGACCTACACCTATAACAAGATGCCAGTAAAGCCATTAAAGAGCGTGGATGCTACTTTCGATGGCTATGTGCGTGCTGATGGCTCGGTGGGTATCCGCAATGAAATCTGGATTATCCCAACCGTGTTCTGTGTGAACAACGTGGCCCGTGTGTTAGAGCGCTATGCCCAAGAGCAGCTATCTAGCGGTAACTTTGCCAATGTTGATGGTTGCCTTGCTTTAACCCATCCTTATGGCTGCTCGCAAATGGGCGACGATCAAACAACCACCCAGCAAGTGTTAGCTTCTCTGGCACGTCACCCAAATTGTGGCGGTGTCCTGATCTTAGGTTTAGGCTGCGAGAACAACAATATTGGTGTCTTTAAGCAGTTCTTAGACCTCGATGATCCTCGCATCCGTTTCCTCAATTCCCAAGAGGTGGGCGATGAGGTTGAGGCTGGTGAGAAGTTGATCGATGAGCTTTTAGCTTTTGCTAACCAAAGTCATCGTGAACCAGTTTCGATCTCTAAGTTACGTATCGGCTTAAAGTGCGGTGGCTCGGATGGTTTATCAGGCATTACCGCTAACCCTCTCATTGGTCGTTTAAGCGATTTAGTGGTGGGCTCGCATGGTACTTCTGTCATGACTGAGGTGCCAGAGATGTTTGGAGCTGAGCAGATCTTAATGAACCGTGCTAAGGATGAAGCTACTTTTGAAAAGTGCGTCAACCTGATCAATAACTTTAAGCACTACTTCACTTCGCACGGTCAAGTCGTGTCAGAGAATCCAAGCCCAGGTAACAAGGCTGGTGGTATCACTACTTTAGAGGATAAGTCTTTAGGCTGTGTGCAAAAGGGCGGTATGGCTGAAGTAAGTGATGTGCTGAGCTACGGTGAGCGCTTAAAGAGCACTGGTCTGAACCTGTTACAAGGCCCAGGCAATGACGGTGTTTCGAGTACTGCTTTAGCTACTGCTGGCTGCCATATGGTGCTGTTCTCCACTGGTCGCGGAACCCCATTTGCTACAGCTATTCCAACCATCAAGATCTCAACTAACTCAGATCTGTACCAGCGTAAGGGTGATTGGATTGATTTTAATGCTGGGCAAATCGTCGATGGCAAGGACTTCGACACTCTGACCCAAGAGCTGTTGGACTATGTCTTAGCAGTTGCTTCAGGCAAGCTCACTAAGTCCGAGCAAAAGGGTTATCACGAGATCGTGATCTGGAAAGACGGTGTCACCATGTAAGCCCGCTAGCTGTTAGAGCTCAGCACCTCCTCTGCCAAACTGAGCTTTTTCGCAGCTTTTCCTTTTTGTATCCCGACAAAACATCATTAAGGCCATGCCGAGATTGTCTTCAGCATGGCTTTTTTGTTTTGCGCTAAGGTTGCTCCAGAAGAGTTTTGGGGCAAATTTGCGTACTTTTGTTGCTGCCTTACGGCCAGAGGTTTGGGCTACCCTTATGTTATGCGCACAAAAATAGTGCAAACTCAATTTGCACTGCTATTTTTGTGGATTAGCCCTCAACTTATGGAGAGGAGTAGGGCTCTGCAAAATGGCGTCAGATAGCCTTTTCCCGTCTTTTACAGCACCGCCTGTTCTGTAAAGCTTTTCCCTATTCATTTCCCCCAAAGAATATTTGTGGGCGCTTAGATCGCTTTTCCTTAATAGCCGCTATAATCCACCTGCTTTTTTCTTGTCTGACTCTTTCCCTGAGATGAGATTGCTTCAGAAGCATGCTAAAGGCTAAAGGCAAAACAGGACTGAGATCAGACTAAAAGTCACAGATTTCAGCTCATTCGAGCATTTCTTCCCCTCTACTCTTTTTCCATTTTTCTTGGTGACGAAAAGGCTGCAACCCCATGCAAGCGCCTTAAGAGGCAATTGTAGGATGTTTTGCGCCTGATCCTAGGTTCTGTCTGATTTCTCTGGTCGTCACCTCTTCATTGTTTGTTGTTATTGAGCGTTTTTGCTATGCAGCAAGAGCACGAAAAGCAAATTTCTACCTCCCAAGTACCTAATCAAGTACTTTATACTGAGACCGTAGGATCGGCCACGCCTCAGATTAATGCTTCACAGGTTGAGTCTAACGATAGCCTCACCGATATTAATACTTGGTCGCCCCAAGTACAGCAGCGCCGTGAGCTAGTAGCTGCCAGTGTGCAGCAAGCTGAGACCTTAACTCAAGCTTTGCGTCTTAAGGACAGTGCCGAGATCAAGGCCCAGTTGGCCGCTGACGGTGATAATTCCCCAGCCTCTAGTACCACTGCGCCTACGGATATTACTGCCTCTTCATCTGAACACGTACAGAGCGAATCTGTTGGTGTTAGTGCCGATGCTAGTGCAAGCACTAGTGCCTCTGCCTCGTCAGAAGCTGATACCAACAGTGCTACAAGCTCTTTGCCTGCGCTGGAATCCTTAACGCCAGAGCAGCGCGAAGCAGCTCATGTCGGTACTATGGCTGTAGCTCCAATTGTGGTAACAGCAAATAAGCAGGCAATGGATGCTGCCCAGATGGCTGCTATGATGGCCGCTAATGCTGGTGGTTCTAAAGATCTCCAAGCTGCTGCCGCTGTGGCCGCTGCCGCTGCTTCCGCCGGTAACGCTAATATCTCAGTGAACGTATCCGCCCCAGGTGTGTCTTTGCGCGATAACGCCAGCAGTGAGGCTGTGGATAAAGTTGTTACCGAGCTGGATAACAGTATCGATAAGCTCGATCTGGAGACTCCTCAGCGCTCTCTGCTCTCACTGACATGGCCAATCTTTATCGATCTGTCACTGCACTTTGCCACCTTGATCATCAATACCATCATGGTGGGTATGGTGTCGGTGAAATCGGTGGCAGAGCTGACTATTGGTAATCAGGTCTTCGATCTGGCCTTAATTATCTTCAACTTCTTCAACATTGGTGTGTGCGTGGTTTGTGCTCAAGCTTTGGGTGCTAATAACAAACGCTTAGCAAGACGCATTATCCACATCGGTCTTGGTGTGAACCTCATTATCGGTACCATAGTATCGGCTTCGATCTTCTTCTTGTCGGGGGCGATCGTCGATATCATGAATGTACCGGCAGAGATTGCCGAGAGCTCGCATAACTACTTACAGATCTTATCGCTGTCTTTCTTACCTCTGTCGATCTGCTTGGTGTCTTCCGCCATTCTTCGTGCCTTTAACTGCACGCGTGACGCCATGTACGTTTCGCTGCTGGTGAACGTGATTACGATCTGCGGTAACAGCTGCTTCCTCTTTGGTTATTTTGGCATCCCTGTCTTAGGTGTAGAGGGTGTGGCTATTAGCACGGTCTTTAGTCGTGCAGTGGCCAGCATTGTCTTTATCCCATTGATCATTGCCCGTACCAAGACTCGCATCATTCCGCGCTTCATGTTTGTGTTCCGTAAGAAGGTGATCTACTCCATTCTGAGTATTGGTCTGCCAGGTGCAGGCGAGAACCTTTCATGGCACTCTCAAAATATGTTCTTGACCGGCATTATTGCCGCTATGGGCGCTATGCAGCTGGCTACCCACGGTATCTACTTCCAGATCGTGCAGGTGCTGATGCTCTTTAGTGCTTCTGTGGGTATGGGTACTGAGCTTTTAGTGGCTCACTACACTGGTGCTCTGAAGCTGGATCTGGCTAATCGTCAGCTGATCCGTAGCGTGAAGATCGGCGAGATCGCAACCGTGCTGCTGACCTTCTCTATGCCTTTAGGTACTGGTGCTTTCTTGATTTCGCTCTTTACCGATAACCAAGAAGTGCTTATGATCGCGACTCCGCTCTTCTTGCTGACTGTCTTCCAAGAGCCAGGTCGTATCTTAAATGTGATCATCATTAACTCGCTGCGTGCAACCGGTGATACCAAGTTCCCTGTCATCATGGCCGTGATCTCTATGTGGGGCATCTCTGTGCCTTTAGGCTGCTTCTTGGCCTTGTACATGGATATGGGCTTACTGGGCATTTGGCTTGGCTTTACCGCTGATGAGTGGGTCAGAGGTATCGCTATGGTGCTGCGTTGGCGCTCTAAGGCTTGGCATAAGGCCGCTTATCGCGTGCATGCCACCACCTTGGCTATGGAAAATACACGCAAGCAACTTAAGACTCATGCTGTGGCCCAACAGGAGGCTCAGCAGGGCGAAAAAGCTGCTATGCAGGCCTAATTAGAGCGTGCATGACTAGGCCGTAGGCCTAACTGAAAGGGAGAGCTGCACAAGCGTTGTGGCTCTCCTTTTTTGCTTTTTGGAGCCTTAAAGGCCTTGCTTTAGATCACGCCAATAGAGCAGGGCATAAGGACTCACATTTTCATCTATAGTGCGATTTCTTGCTGGCTTCCTGTTGTTTGCTCTTGGTCTGAACTTCTTGCCTTGTTTTGGCGCTTAAGCGTTTTTGGTGCGCTAAAACGGTGCAACGCTCGTATGGCTTTTTGAGGGATAAATTGAGCTATATATGCGGGAAAATGGTACAAGATTGGGCTTTTATCAAGCTCTTGGCCTTCCCAAATTGGGGCGTGAGCCCTGCCTTATTCAGTCTAAATTTGTGATGAAGCGCACTTTTTTGGCTGCAATCCCCTATAATTGTCTCAGTTTTAGCTCCATAGATGCAGGATTGATTACGTATTCTGCACCGTTTTTTGGCTCTTTGGCCTGCTAGGCTAGAGCCTGTTAGGCTGATGGCCTGTTTGGCGGGGTGGAGAATGAGCTCAAGCTCAAGGATTGTCGCAGGTGCTTGCGTGGCCAGATCTCTTCTTTAGTTCTTGGTCTTGCGTACATTGGCGACTGTCTTTTGTCTGCTCACCGGCTCACAGCGAGGACAGAAATATAATGTTTTTTGATCATTTGGAATTAGCTCCAGCAGATCCAATTCTTGGTTTAACTGATGCTTTCAAGGCTGACACTAATCCAAAGAAGGTGAATTTAGGTGTTGGTGTTTACCAAAATGAGCATGGTGTCACCCCAGTCTTAAAGTGTGTTAAGGAAGCTGAGAAGCTGCTCCTTGAAACTGAGACTTCCAAGTCTTATCTGCCAATCACTGGTCATCCAGAGTATGGTCGTTTAACCCGTGAGTTGATCTTCGGTGCTAATAGCCCATTAGTTTCCGATGGCCGTGCTGTGACTTGCCACTGCCCAGGTGGTACTGGTGCTTTACGTATTGCCGCTGATTTCATCTATCAGCAGCACATTGCCTCTCGTGTTTGGATCTCCGATCCAACTTGGGGTAATCACTTCCAGATCATGGAAGCTGCCGGTTTAAAGACTGAGCGTTATCCTTACTACGATCGTGCCAGCCATTCTCTGGCTTTCGATCGCATGATCGACACCTTAGAGCAAGCCCAAGAGGGTGATGTGGTCATTCTGCACGCTTGCTGCCACAACCCAACCGGTATCGATCCAACCCCAGAGCAGTGGGACGAGCTCTCAGCTTTCTTAGCTCGTAAGAAGTTATTACCTTTAATCGACTTTGCTTATCAGGGCTTTGGTAAGGGCCTTGAAGAAGACGCTTATGGCGTGCGCAAGATCTTAGAGCGCAATAACGAAGTCTTAATTGCCTCTTCGTTCTCTAAGAACTTCGGCATGTATAACGAGCGTGTTGGTGCTTTAACCTGCGTCTGTGCCGATAAGGATACCTGCGTTAAGGCTACTTCTCAGATTAAGCTGAGCATTCGTTGCGCTATTTCCAACCCACCAGCTCACGGCGAAAAGGTGGTGATCAATGTGCTCTCTAACCCAGATCTGCGTAATATGTGGGAGCAAGAGTTAAATGAGATGCGCGAGAGAATGCGTCGCATGCGCGTGCTGCTTGCTGAGAAGTTAAAGGAAGCCGATGCTGGTGATTTCGATTTCATCACCCTGCAAAACGGTATGTTCTCCTTCTCCGGCTTAAATAAGGAGCAGGTGGAGAAGTTACGCTCTGAGTACGGTATTTACATCGTTGGTTCTGGCCGTATGTGCGTGGCTGGCATCAATGACAATAACGTGGATTACTTAGCTCACGCTATTGCTGATGTGGTTAAGGCCAGCAAGTAACAGGGTTCCGATCTCAATTACATGGTGCTGCTCTATCTTTCAGAGCAG
Source organism: Candidatus Anaerobiospirillum pullistercoris (assembly GCA_019114785.1). GTDB lineage: Bacteria > Pseudomonadota > Gammaproteobacteria > Enterobacterales > Succinivibrionaceae > Anaerobiospirillum > Anaerobiospirillum pullistercoris. The sequence goes on from DXEV01000048.1 coordinate 8,838, forward strand.
CCATGACTAAACAAAAGGGCTCAGTGCAAAAAGCATTGGGCCCTTTGTTTTTGGCAGCTGTTAGTGTTTGAAGTTTGCAGCTGCTTAGCCTGCTTAGCCTGCCTAGCCATGCCCAGCAACGATACCTGTTGCTTTGTTGGGGGCGGGCGCTTAGATCAGAGACTCACCCCACTCGGCGTGATCGACCATTTGGGCACGTAATGCCTGTACGGTCTCTTTGGAGGCAATGCCCTCAGATGTAGCAGTAGCCGATCCAGCTGCTACCGCCATATAAGCAGCACTTTCCAGAGAGTGGTTCTTGGCATAGTCGGCGAGGAAGCCTGCAATCATAGAATCTCCAGCTCCGGTCTTATCGACTAAAGCGCCACCTGGAGCGGCAATACGGTAGTGATTGCAGGTCTCATCCATAAAGATTGCGCCATGTTTGCCTAAAGACACCAGAATATTGCGGGCACCTTCACATTGCAGACGATGGCAAGCCTCTAATACTGCATTGGCATCTTTGAGCTCTAATTGCAGGTAATCGCTGAGCTCTTGGAGATTAGGCTTAATGAGGAAAGGGTGGTACTTAAGGACGTACTTAAATTGATCGGCGGGAGCGTCCACAATGACCTTTGGTGCTGCACCTAGCTTGAAGCTAGCAAAGAAGGTGGAGTAGATATCTTGAGGCAGTGACGGTGGCACCATGCCTGCCAGCACAAGGAAATCGTCCTTGGTCAGGGAAGCGATCTTGCGGATCAGGTATTGGATATCATCAGCAGATACCACAGGGCCTAAACCATTGACTCCTGTTTGGATCCCATGCTCCCATTGGGTAACAGTGTTAACTGGGGATTCTTCACCAAATTCGAGCGCGTCGCTGCTAACGCTAGCGTTGCTATCGCTGCCAGCGCTGTTAGCGCTATTAGCTGTGTTTGAGCCATCCTTGATGCGCACATTAATGCGGGTACGGCCGCGACGTACACGTAAGAAACCGGTTTTAACGCCAGCAGCGGCGGTGAGCCGCATGAGCTCGTCTCCGGAGAAGCCTGCTACAAAGCCACAGGCTGTCGACATGACCCCTAAGTTGTGCAACATGATCGAGATATTGATGCCTTTACCACCAGGGCGCAATTCTTCTTTGACCGCTCGATGCGTTTTACCAGGCACTAAAGGAGAGCCCAGCTGCATAACTAAGTCGAGGGATGGCGAGGTGGTAACGGTATAGATCATGCGACCTCCTGCGAGGTTTGGTGGCGGTGAGTGAGCCACCGAATAAGGAAACCTAAAAACAGCACAATGCTCTGTCACAAGCACAGTGTGGCTCGCCGCATTATACGGCTATTTCAGGGCTTTTTTGTCGCTCTTTTTAGGGGGACTGGCTATTATTGGCACTATGCCTCTGTGGGCTTGTGGGATTTTGAGATCTCGCCAATTTCTCTTGGAACTCAGTCAGTGCTAAGCAAAGTGCGATATACTAAAGCCACTAATAAAAATATTAGTCGTAGTTTTGTATGTGGATTTTTGGAGAGACTACGTTTTTGGCCATGTACTGTCCATGCACGCAAGCAAATATAGGAGTTTTAGCGTCCTGAGTTTGTGGAGTAGTGTCAGGGGATAGCATGGGCATGTTTTAGCAGGTAATTGGTTCTTGGGATTTCTGGGGTGGGAAAATGGCAACACAGGATAAATTGGAGCAACTGAAAAATACCAAGTTTTCCGCTGTCTCCGGTGGCTTGTTGGGTGTGGTCTTCTTAATTGTGGTGTATTTGCTTGCTGTCGGCTTGGTTTCGAGCCCTAGCACGACTCCATATAAGCCACAAACACTAGAGGCATCAGCTACTGATCAAGAGCGAGCAGCAGTGATCGCACGCGGTGTCACCTCTGCTTTGGATCAAAGCCTTTCTACTTTCTTTGGTTGGTTACCAAATGATTTATTGGCACCATGGGTCTTAGATAATACTACTAGCTATCAGCGTGGTGTGATTTACGCTACCCGTCCTGCTTCCGATATCGTGTCTCAGCAGGTTGGACGTTACGGTAATCGCGATACCTTAGATCCTCGTTTAGCTAATGCAACCTCGCGTTTCTTTAGCTACTCGGAAAATGTTTGGGGTTTCCTCTTTGTGTATGACGCCGAGGGCAAATATAAGGCTGGTATTAAGAACTGGGCTGATTGGGCTAGCTCAGTAGGTGGTACAGGCAAGAACGCCGGTGTCTATAACATGCGCTCCGATGATGTCTACAACATCATTAAGTATTGCGTGTCTATGACTGAATTTGCCTTAGGTGTGCTCAACGACAACAATATGGGCCACTTCCAAACTGATAACAGCGTTTACTACGCTAAAGGCGTGTGCGCAGTAACAGCTAACCTCTTCCGTGCTTTACTGGCTGTCGATAGCTCCATTTATGAGCGCGGTGGTGCAGAGAATGTGGATGAGGCCTTAAATCGCTTTGCTCTGATTGAGGAGTTCAATCCTATTTATGTGATGGCTGGTGGTAATAAGGTGGGTGATGCCATGATGCCAAACCACGTCGCAGCATTGGCCCGTCACATTGATATTGTGAACAATCGTTTAAGCGATATCTTAGCCACTATGGCTCGCTAAGCTAATGTTTGTGGCTCAGTGAGCTCACCGGTTGCACCGGTTGGTGAGGCTTAGCTTAAGGCTAGCCTTTATCCTTAGTAACAGAAACAGAAAAAGCTGATTTTGCAGTACCATCTAGACAGTTTGGCTAGAATAGGGGCACGCAGATCAGCTTTTTTGTTGCGCCAAGTTTGTTGCCCTCTTGCCTTTAGTGGCACTTGTCGCTATTTTGAGGGGGACAAAATTTTGTTTGCCTTAAGCTGCGTACAGCAGCGGTGCTGAGAATCAGTGCTACAGCGCTGTGCGCTGTGTTACGCAGGGTCTGTGCTAGACCTGTGTTTGCTTAGGCAAACTGAAAATATATCTGAGCCCGATGGCTTTCTGCTGCTTTCTTCTGCCTTTTTAGGTCGAGGGGCGGGCGCTGGTCATTATTGCGTGGAGTGGTGTGGTGTGGAGAGATTTTGGCGTTTCTTTGAGCGCTTAGTTCCGCCTTTTCCTAAGGATATTAAAGGTGAACCGCCTAAAGGGCTGATCAAGTTTATCTTTTTCTATACCCAAGGACTGTGGCCATTTTTATTCATTCTCGCCATCCTGACCTCCCTGATGGCCGCAGGTGAAGCTTTGTTCTTTATCTGCTTAGGCTTAATTGTGGATTGGACGCAGTCGACTGCACCTTCTTTTTTCTTGCAACTCCACGGCAAGGCTCTCATTATCATGCTGGTCATGGCAGGTCTGATCCTGCCTATAGCGACTATTCTGCATTCGCTCTTGCTCCATCAAACTGTATCTTCCAATTACCCGATGCAGATCCGCTGGCAGGTACATCGCTATTTGCTCTGCCAGTCGCTATCTTTTTTCTCCGAAGAGTTTGCCGGTCGTATTGCCAATAAGGTGATGCAGACGGCCATGGCTGTACGCACCTCAGTACTCAAATTGCTGGATGTGCTGGTACATCTGTGTGTGTATATCGCCACAATGGTGTGGATGCTGGGCGATGCCGATCTCTTCCTTGCGCTGCCACTGTGCATCTGGCTGGTGCTGTACACCTGTGCCATCTTTATCTTTATTCCACGTCTGCGGCGTATGGCGCAGTGTCAGGCAGATACCCGCTCGACCATGGTCGGACGTATTGTCGACAGCTATGTGAATATCGCTACGGTTAAGCTCTTTGGTGGTAAGGGACGCGAAAGCCGCTATGCTCAAGACGCCATGCGGGCCTATATTAAAGCCGAATACAATGCTTTACGTATCCTGACGTCCTTTGATGTCTCTGTGCAGATGATGAATTATGCACTGCTCATTGCGACGACGACCTTAGCCTTATATCTGTGGGCTACGTATGCCATTACTCCTGGCAGCATTGCGATCTCCATTGCGGTTTCTATCCGTGTGATCAACATGTCACGCTGGATGATGTGGGAGGTTGGTGCCATCTTCGAGAACATTGGTACGGTGTACGACGGTATTAACACCATTGCCCAGCCACAAACTATCAATGATCCGGAGCAGCCGGTGGCTATGCCTTTAGAGCAGGTTAAAGGTGCCATTGATTTTCGTGATGTCTACTTTAGCTATCGTCAAGATAAAGAGGTGATCCGAGGGATCAACTTGCACATCAATCCAGGAGAAAAGATCGGTCTGGTTGGCCCTTCAGGTGCAGGTAAATCGACCTTAATTTCGCTCTTGCTGCGTTTTTATGAGGTGAACAAAGGCACTATTACGATTGATGGCCACAACATTAAGGATCTAAAGCAGGACGATTTACACGATGCCTTTGCTATGGTGGCCCAAGAACCGTCGCTGCTGCATCGTACTGTAGGTGAAAATATCTCTTATGGCTGCTCGGTGTATTCGCAAGAGGATCTCGAGCGGGCTGCCATGTTGACCGATTCGCTAGATTTCATCCGCTCGCTTTCCGACTTCCAAGGCTCATCAGGCTTTGATGCCATGGTGGGTGATCGTGGCGTGAAGCTGTCTGGTGGCCAGCGTCAGCGCATTGCTCTGGCGCGCGTGGTAATGAAAGATGCGCCTATTCTCATTTTGGACGAGGCTACCTCAGCTTTAGATTCAGAGTCGGAGCATGTGATCCAAGAAAACTTGGGCAAGATCATTGAGGGCCGTACAGTGATTGCCATTGCCCATCGACTGTCTACCTTGTTGATGATGGATCGCATCGTTGTGATGGAGCATGGCCAGATTGTAGAAATGGGAACCCATGAGGAGCTGTTAGCGCTCAATGGCCTGTACGCGCACCTGTGGCATCAACAGGCAGGAGGCTTCATTGCCTCCTAGCCCCATTAGGGCCTATGGCCAGCAGGGGTTACTAAACCCAGCAGGGGCTAGGGCCATGGCCACAGCCATGGCTATAGGCATGGCCTCAGGTGAGAGGCCATGATCTGATGAGTTGCTTCTGGATGGGGGCTTAAAGTGGCAGGAAGTAGAGGATGATGTGGCCTGATAGCAGGGCATAAATACCGGCTAAGACATCATCGACCATTACGCCTAAGCCGCCTTTAATGTTGCGATCGGCATAGCTGACAGGGAATGGCTTTAAGATATCAAAGAAGCGGAACAGGGCAAAGGCGAGGATAGCTAAGTACCAAGCACCTTGGGGAAAGGCGATGATGGAAATGAACATGCCCACAAATTCGTCGATCACTAGTCCACCATGATCGTGTGTTCCCATGGCCTTTTCGGCCTCGTTGCAAGCTTTAACGCCAATAAAGAAGACTACTATGGCTACAAGCGGCGTGACATACCATGGGGCCATCAGCAGAGCCATGCAAAAGAACATGGCCAAAAAAGAGCCACAGGTACCTGGAGCTTTAGGGCTAAGACCGGAGCCTAAGCCCACGGCGAGTAAATGCCATGGATTTTTGAGGTTGAGCTTGCGTAAAAGCTGATAATCAGCCATATTGCATCCTTGTTCTGGGGAAAAGAGCGATTAGTCGCCTTTTTTATTTCTTTTTTACATAACCATGCCATGTTGCCTGAGAAAGGCAGAAATAATGATAGCGCGCATGGCCAGTTGTGCAAGATTTCGCTAAGATCTTTTCAGAAATTGCTGTTGGGGTAAAGCAATGCGAGGAGAAGAGCTGTGGCTGGTATGATTTTGCTGGGCACGGAGCCTAAAGTCGGCAAGACTTATATCTCTATTTTGTTAGTGCAAGAGCTTAAACGCTTAGGTTGTACACCTGGCTATTACAAATTTGCTGCCACAGGAGTGCGCAACTTAGAGCAATCTGAGGCAGCTTTGGTCAGTGATGCTTGTGCGCTTGACCAAGAGCTCAATGAGATGATCCCGTATCATTACACGGTGTCTGAGCCTGTGCATTTGGCCGCAAGACGCGAGCAACGTTTTATTAAAGAGCGTGTCATTACTGAGCGCTATGCGTGGAATTGTGCTACTCACAACCAAATGGTGGTGGAGGGCGTCGGGGAAATCGTCTCGCCTTTGATCATGGAAAACAATCAGGTGCTGTTCCAAGAAGATCTGATCTTTAAGTTACAGCTCAAGATCTTCTTAGTGATCAGAATGTCAGCCTCGGCCCTCAGCCAAAGTGTCTTGGCGGTGAACTACCTCAAAAGCATCAGTAAATCACCAGCAGGGATCATCCTTAACGCCTACAATGACCGTAATTACGCCCATCGCGATTCATTGGATCTCATTGAGCGCTGCACGCAAACACCGGTGATTGCTACCGTACAGAAGCATCAGCGGCGTTTATCTTGCCGCGCCGATCTCTTGTCCATCATTAATGCCCCAGAGACCGGCGGCTTCGACTCTGAGGCTTAGCCTCAGCGCCGCATGCGCGCCGCGCGCTACACCGCGTCGCGGCTTTGCCGCGCATCGCAGCGCAGCTGCACTGCACTGTGCTGCGCAGCTACTGCTTTGCAGCTAGCTGTTGCTGGTGCACATGCACCAAGCACAGCATGGCGTGGATCAAGCGGGCTTGCTCCTTGGCTGTCATGGTCAGTGGCGGCATAGCATAGAGCAAGTTGCCCATAGGGCGTAGCCACACCCCCAATTGCAGTGCATAGGCCGAGGCCACTGCTGGAGATAGCGGCTCAGTCAGCTCAATAGCAGCAATTGCGCCTAAGACACGGATCTCTTTAACGCATGGGTAGCGTAAGGCAGGGTGTAGACCTTTTTTAAAGCCTTGCTCCAGAGCATGAGCCTGTCCTAAGTAGTCGTAGCTTTGTAAGTAATCCAGCGAGGCGCAACCGATAGCGCAAGCCAGCGGATTGGCCATAAAGGTTGGGCCGTGCATAAAAACCTGCGGTTCATGCTGCGAGATCATCTGAGCTACTTTTGCGGTACACAGTGTAGCGGCCAGTGTCATATAACCTGCGGTTAAACCTTTGCCAATGAGCATGAGATCAGGATGGATGTTGGTGTATTCATAGGCAAAGAGTTTGCCACTGCGACCAAAGCCGGTGGCGATCTCATCGAAGATCAGTAAGACCCCATATTGATCACAGAGACTGCGCAGCTGGTTTAAGTACTCTGGATGGTAGAAGTACATACCGTTAGCGCCCTGCACAATAGGCTCAAGGATCACGGCGGCAATATCATCGTGCTGTGCCAGATGCTCGGCCATGGTGTTGAGATCATCAGGCGCAAAGTGAGCCCCGCGCTCAGGCTGGCCCACAATAGATCCGTGGAATGGAGTTTGGGGATTGGCGGCAAAGTATCTCTGTGGTAACGCGGCTCCAAAGACAGTGTGCATGCCCTGAGGCTCACATACCGACATAGCATTCCAAGTGTCACCATGGTAGCCAGCATGTACTGTGAGAAAATTGGTTTTGTGGCTACAGCCGCGAGCACGCTGATATTGCAGTGCCATCTTGAGAGCCACTTCGACCGCTACAGAGCCTGAGTCTGAGTAAAAGATATGATCCATACAAGGGATCATGCTGAGCAAGCGTTTACCGAGAGCAATTGCAGGCTCATGGGTAAAACCAGCAAACATGACGTGTGAGAGCTCTGCCACCTGTTTTTGGGCTGCTTTAGTAATGCTTTCAATGCCATATCCATGGACGCAGCACCACCAAGAGGAGATACCGTCAAGTAAGGTGGTACCATCGGCCAGCTCTAAAGTACGGCCATAAGAGCGAACTACTTTGCAGGCTGGGGTAGGCTCTAAAGCCGAAGTATAAGGATGCCAGAGGTGCTCACGATCAAAGTCATCGCCTAAAGTACGTAAGCGTTCGGCCATTTGCTCTGGGGTCTTGAGGGTGGCTACAGTGCGCTCTACAGCCGCTAAAGCCGCTGTATCAGCCTCGGTTGAGGCTGCTGTATCAGCAGTGTCAACAGCATCGACTTCCTCTTCCTCCTCTTCCGTCACGACGTTGGCACTTTCCGTCACGACGTTGGCAGTGCTCTTGTCTTGAGCAGTGCTCACTACAACTGGAATTGGTGGCAAGTCGTAATGGTGCTCACTAAAGCGCTGGCGATCGGTGGCAATGTCTGAGCCTAAAGTGGTTAGCAAGTCACCCACAATCGCTGCATTCATGCCGCTATAGATAGCAGCGTTAATGAGCTCTTGGCTCAGCAGAGCACGTCCACCGGCAAAGCGTAAGTGGGCAGTGGCATTGGCCAGTCTAAAGATACATACGGCTCTTAAGATGGCTGTGGCGCTCAGCGGTGCCTGATGCTCTAAAGGTGTACCCGCAATAGGGTGTAGCACGTTAATAGGGATAGAGCTGATGTGCAATTGCTGGAGGGTGAGAGCTAACTCTAGGCGCTGAAGCTCAGTTTCTCCCATACCGATGATGCCGCCAGAGCACAGATCTAATCCGGCTGCTTTTGCTGCCTTGAGGGTAGCGATCTTGTCTTGTTGCTGGTGCCGACTACACAGCTGAGCAAAATAGCTTGGGGCAGTTTCTAAGTTGCAGTGATAGCGGGTGACACCATGGGCTTTAAGCTCTTGTAGCTCTGCTAAGCCTAAGAGACCGAGAGAGGCACATAAGCCTATAGGGACGTTATGGTGAACTTCATCAATAGTAGCAAAGAGCTCGCGTAGCTCTTTAGGCGATTGCTTGCGGCCACTGGCGACAAAGGAAAACATTTCCACGCCTTGCTCGTAGCAGTGCTGTGCTTCAGCACGACAGACTTCGCCGCTTTTGACGTCGTACACCTCGGCTTTAGTGTCATAGAACTTGGACTGGGCACACCACTTACAGTCTTCGGAGCAGCGTCCTGATTTGACGTTAGTGATTGAGCAGAGACTGACTTTACGTGGAGCAAAACGAGCAGTGATCTCATGGCACAGAGAGGTCAGCTCACTTAAAGACAAGTGCTCAAGGCAGAGCATGATCTGTGGTGCCTGTAAGCCCATCACCGCATTACCAGATTGTTGCTGAGAGCTCAGCTCCTCAAGCACAAGGCTGTAGAGTTGCTCAGGTGTAGTTTGCGCCCATTGTTGTAAGGAGTCATAACTCTGGGACGCAATGGTGCTGAGATCTAGGTTTAAGCTGTTATGGTCACAGTTACTGTCACAGCCACAGCTGCTGCTGTTGCTCGAGTTACAGCTTGCGCTTGGACTCAATGCCAGAGATAAAGCTGTGTTTATAGAGTGATCTTTCTGGACTGCTTCGTCAGAAGTGGTCGTCAGGACAGACTGAAGGGTAGAAATAAATTGCGTCACAGTGTTTTTTTGGGTGACAGATGCAACCATGCCAACTCCTTGTTTTAGGGGGCCTAAAGTTTAAGAACCTAATCTTAGCATGCTTGGCTTAGATGGCCCGAACAAAGACATGCGTGTCTTGCGATGGATGGTAGGTGATAGGCTTTTAAGTTTTGCGGGAAAAAGCATTAATCGTAAAGAGCTTGGCGGCTGTGATAATATTTGATAGATGGTGATGGTGTTTGAGCTATGACCTTAGATTATTTTGTGTTGCTTTAGGTAGCTGGTAGATAGGTTTTGGGAAGCCGTGGAGGTTTTAAGCGCATGCCTTTTTACGATAGATTGAGATCCGAGCTCGAGGCGCGCAAGCAAGCCGGTAACTACAGAGAGTTGCCTCTGGTTTCCTTTAACCGTGGGGCGATCATTTTCGATAGCGTGCGCTATTTAGATCTCTCTAGTAACGATTACTTGTGCATCGCTCGTGATCCTAAGTTTTTCCAGACTTTTATTTCGACCATGACTGATACAAGTAGCTCTGGCAGTGTCTATGCCGAGGATATGCTGCTGGGATCAGTGGGGGCCGGTTCGTCTGGTTCACGCTTGCTTACTGGCAATAACACCGCTTACGCTTATTGCGAGGAGCTGCTAGCCTCGCTGTATAACGGTGGTATTGCTTGCCGCTACGATTATTCGTCAGAGTCCTCAGATGACAAGGCAGAGGTGTTTCATCCTTATCATAAGAGTAATTCTAAGGATAAAGATGTGTACTACCTGCATGCTGACGATGCTGTTGCTTCGGTGCAGACTAAGAACAACGGTGCTGATGGCTTTTCAGCTGATGATCAATTGTCTGAGCAGTTTGCGGAAGAGGCAGCAGTGAATGCTGCTGTGGCGGCTGCGGCCGCTGCTGCGGCGGCACGACCAAGTTATCGCAAGTGCCTGTATTTTAATTCTGGCTTTGAAGCTAACTTAGGCGTGATCTCCACCCTGTTTGGCGAGCATGATCTGCTTTTAGTAGATAAGCTTGCTCATGCCTCTATCATTGATGGCATGCTGAGTAGCAAGGCTAAGACCTTACGTTTTGCCCATAACAATATGGAGCACTTAGAGAGTCTGATTGCTAAGCACTACCAAGATTACGAAAGCGTGGTGATCGTCACTGAATCTGTCTTTAGTATGGAAGGTGACTTAGCGCCTTTACAGCAGTTAGTGGAGCTCAAGAAGCGTTACCCAAATGTGCTGCTCTATGTGGATGAGGCGCATAGCTTTGGTCTCTTTGGTGAAGATGGCCTCGGCTTGTGTAAAGAGCTTGGGGTGCATGAGGACGTGGATTTCCTAGTTGGTACCTTAAGTAAGGCTATTGGTTCGCAAGGTGCCTTTTTGATCTGTTCCCCAGAGGTTAAAGAGTACCTCGTGAACTTTATGCGGCCTCTCATCTTCTCTACCGCTTTGCCTCCGGTTAATGTGACCTTTAGCATGTATGTGATCGGTCTGCTAAAGACGACTGCTATGCAGTATAAGCGGGAGTACTTACGTAAGATCTCTGATTACTTGCACTCCAATCTCCAAGATCTAGGGATCGTGCCATCGCAGAGCCAAATTCAACCACTGATTACTGGAGATAGCGATAAGGCTCTTATGGCCTCACATATTTTCAGAAGAGCCGGTATGTTGGCTTTGCCAATTAGGTATCCGACTGTACCGCAAAAACAGGCACGTTTGCGTTTGGCTTTAAATTGCAATTTGCGTATTGATGATATCGATCTCATTACTCGTGTTATCAAGCGCTATCGCCATCTTTTCGTCTAGCTGAGAGCGTAAGGAAATACCAGCGCCATGCAGATCACCCCGTTAAAGCTGTTGGGCAAGCCAACAGCTGCTGTGCAGCTTGCACCGTGTTCTCCGGCTCAACACGGTTTCCATGCTGAGAGCACTAATAACACGACGCTGCGTTTGTTTTTTGCCGGTTTTGGTCAAGATCCCCAGCTGTTTAGCCAATGCCTGACGGCCTATAGGGCCGTGCCGTCAGAGCTAGCACCCCTAGACGCTAAGGGCTCCAGTGCATCTGATGCAGAGCCCCAAAGCCATATAGCCGTCTATATGCTCAGTCATTACGGTGATTGGGTACTCCACAGTGATCAGGGGGTAGCGCAGCTGCAAGCTGAGCTCAGTGCAAGCAAAGCTATTAGCCCTCAATGTGATCCCGCTTGGCGAGAGCTACAGGAGCTAGTGCGTAGCTGTGCACGAGTTGAGATCGTGGCTTGGAGTTTTGGGGTACGGGCAGCGCTGGCCTATATGGGAGTCTTATCTCCAGAGATCCTTGCAGGTAAAACGATCAAGGCTATAGCTGTGTGTGGTACGGTTGAGGCCGTGGATGATGCTTATGGAATACCAGCGGCTACCTATAGCCATATGTGTCGAGCTTTACTGCACCCTCGTTTAGGCCCTAAGACGATGCATGGCTTTGCCCAGCAAGTAACGACCAAAGCAGATCTACTGTCTTGTTTCCAAAACTACTATCGCAATGCTGATTTACAGCAGCTGGGGACAGAGCTCTTAGTGCTACCTCATTTGCAGTTGCCAGATGGTGACACTTGGCGCTTTACGCACATGTATTTGAGCAAGTATGATGCTATTTTTGCCCTCAACAATGCCCAAGCTTCATGGCTACGTTATGGCCTGAGTGTAGAGCAATGTACGCTCCTTGAGGATGAGCATTTGCCTATGCAAACGCTACAGCATTTGCTGTGTGCTCAGCGGTGGCATGTTTAGAGTGCAGCTTTTGTGATAAATTGAGGCCTCTTTTGGGTTAGCGGGACAGAGGGAAGCCTCATGGCTGTGATTGATTTTGCGCTGGTGGAAGCCAGTTTTAGTGCAGCGGCTCATTCTTATGAGCAAGCCGCAACTGTACAGCAACAAATGGCACTACAGCTGGCCACAGCAGTTGCCCCCGTATTGCGTCACGAGGGGCACTACCGCATTTTAGAGATCGGTAGTGGGCCAGGTAATTTCACGCAAACGTTGTTGCAGCAGATCAATCTCATGGCCAAAAGCAATGCAGCACATGTAACTTTAGATCTGGTGTGCAATGATCTGAGTGCTTCTTTATTGAAGCTCACCATGTCCAAGGTGCAGCAATGGATGCCAGCAGCTGACGCGCCAGCTGCTAGAACGTCAGCAGCAGTGGCTGGCACAGAGGTGCCAGCAGCGGGGGCGGGCGCTGGATTGCCAGCTGTTGTGGCGGGCACAGGGGAGCTAGCGGCTGAAGCGAGCGCGGGGGCGGGCGCTGGAATATCCGTCCTGCACTGTCAGCAGGTGACGGGTAATGTGCTGCAAGCTCAGACCCTAGAGCAGTTGCATAGCTGTGGGCCTTTTGATTTGATTGTGAGTAATGCAGTCTTTCAATGGTTCCCGCATTTAGACAAGTCTCTACAGACTCTGCAGACACTATTGTCCCCTCAAGGCTATTTGGCATTTAGTTCGTTTGCGCATGGTACTTTAGCTGAGCTTAAAGCCATCTGCGGAGAAGAGCATGGTCTGCGTTATTTGTCAGGAAGAGAGGGGAAAGAGGCTTTACTAGCAGCTGGCTTGTTGCCTTGTTACTGGGCACAAGAGCGCGTCCAGCATTACTTTAGCTCAGCACGTGAGGTGCTGCGGCATTTAAAACATACTGGGGTGAATGCTCTGAGTAGGGAGCGTTTTTCGGTGCGGGAAATGCGCGCGTTGTTACAGCGCTACGAAGAGCGCTTTAGCCATCAGCAAGGCGTGGTTTTAAGCTGGTGCCCTTACATGGTAGTGGCGCAAAAACAACAACGCCACAGCTCCAAAGCGGATATCTGTGGCGTCAGGTCTGCCTAATACAGACCAAAGTAGCGATATAGGTAGAGTCGAGTTTTAGCTCTTACTTGTGGCCTAAAGCCTTAGGGCCACGGCTAATAGCCACGACACCCGAGCGCACGGTCTCTAAGATCTCAGCTTGCTCAGACACAGCCTTTAAGAGACGGTTGATCTTATTGCGGCCAGCACTTAAGCAAATGGTGTAGGACTCGGGGCTGACATCGACAATCTTGGCATCAAAGATATCAGCTAAGCGCTTCATGCTCTCACGGGCAACATTGGTGTTGGCCTTGACCTTTAAGAAGATCAACTCCAGCTCTAAGGTACCCTCGGACTTACCATCTTCTAAGGTGGACACGGTGTTGACGTTGATGAGCTTGTGGATCTGCTTTTTGATCTGCTCTAAGTCGATGTCATCAGCCACAGTGGAGATGGTGATACGAGACATGTGTGGATCTTCGGTAGGGGCCACAGTCAAAGTCTCGATGTTATAGCCACGCTGCGAGAATAAGCCCACGACACGCGACAACGCACCAGTCTCATTCTCTAAAAGGATGGAAATTAAATGACGCATAGAACTTCCTCGAAAATCTTTGGCAAGTCCCACTTAGCTTAGTCTTGCTCATACTGGGATAAGCATAGCAGCAGCTAAGTGGTGACAGTGCGCTGGCCTGCAACTAAGCCTACAGAGGCTAGCTGCGGCGCAGCTGACTGGGGGTTGACTACTAGTTGTTGCTTGGGTGCTCGCGCTCGTAGTCTTGAGGGAGGATCATCTCGTTCATAGCGCCAGCGGTCTTTTGCATTGGTAAGACCTGAGAAGTGGTGTTACACATCACGTCCACCACAACCAACTTATCCTTCATAGCTAAAGCTTGGTCGATCACGCTCTCCAGCTCTTCTGGCTTACCGACACGGAAACCAGCGTGACCATAGGCCTCAGCAACCTTCACAAAGTCAGGGTTGTAGTTTAAGTTGGTGGAGGTGATACGGCCTTGGTAGAACAGAGTCTGCCATTGACGCACCATGCCTAAGGTGTGGTTATCCACAATGAAGATCTTAACTGGGACGTTGTACTCCAAGCAGGTAGAAAGCTCTTGGATGTTCATCTGGAACGAACCATCACCAGTAATTAAGATCACTTCCTTTTCAGGGTTGGCAATCTTAGCACCGATAGCAGCTGGGAAGCCAAAGCCCATAGTGCCTAAACCGCCCGAGGTAATGAAAGCACGTGGCTTGTCGATTGGGTAGTACAAGGCAGCGAACATCTGGTGCTGACCCACATCGGTAGCGACGATCACGTCGTGATCTTTAGTGGCCTTATACAGAGCCTGAACCACTTGAGCTGGGTGGCAGACATCCTTGCATGGGGTATAAGCTAAGCCATCGAACTTCTTGAGCTCGTTGATCTCATCCCACCATGGCTGTAACACTTCATTGTTAGCAGCGGTGTGGGTCTCTTCAGCCATGTCTAAGAGTTGCTGTAAGACGGTGTTAGCATCACCTACGATTGGTAAATCGGCCTCAATGATCTTCGAGATAGCAGAAGGATCAACATCGATGTGGATCACCTTGGCATTTGGACAGAACTTCTTGACGTTGTTGGTCACGCGGTCATCAAAGCGCACACCAATAGCGAAGATCAGATCGCTCTTGTTAATGGCGTTGTTAGCTTGATAGGTACCGTGCATACCGAGCATGCCTAAGAAGCGAGGATCAGTGCTTGGGTAAGCGCCAATGCCCATTAAAGAGCACACTACTGGCATGTTGAAGCGCTCGATGAACTTGTGTAAGTTCTCGCAAGCATTACCCACGATAGCACCACCACCGACTAAGCAGATTGGACGTTGAGCACGAGCCAGTTGCTTGATAGCGCGGCGGATCTGACCCATATGACCTTGTAAGGTTGGCTTGTAGGTAACGAGCTCTAAGTCCTCATCCTTTAATGGAGGGAAATCAGTGCCCATGGAGGCTACACCAACGCAGTCTTTTGGCAGATCGACCACAACTGGGCCTGGCTTGCCAGTGGAAGCAATGTAGAAGGCCTGACGGACAAACTTTGGAATATCAAGTGGGCTCTTGCATAAGAAAGAGTGCTTGACCACTGGACGGGTGATACCCATGGTATCGACCTCTTGGAAAGCGTCGGTACCGATTAAGTTAGTAGCCACCTGACCAGTTAAGACCACCATTGGGATGGAATCCATGTAAGCAGTGGCAATAGCAGTCACGGCGTTGGTAGCACCAGGGCCGGAGGTAACTAAGGCGCAACCGACCTTACCGGTGGTACGGGCATAGCCGTCAGCCATATGGCAGGCACCTTGTTCGTGGCGAGCTAAGACGTGCTTAATTTGCTCAGAGTTGCGCAGAGCGTCATAAATATCGATAACAGCTCCACCTGGATAACCGAACAAATACTCAACACCTAAGTCTTCCAAGGTGCGCACTAACATTTGTGCGCCCGACATCTTACTCATAAATTTCCCCAAAAATTGGTGACTGACCTTTTCCTTGTAAGGAGAGAACAAGGAGCATCTAACTTTTAGGCCGCAGCTAAAGGCTAGGTGAAGGTCAGAGAGTTAATCTGTAGGTAATAGCCTGCTCAGATCAAGCCGCTCTCAGCTCTATGCTGGCAGCAGCTCTGCTGCTGGCAGTGACTGAGCGTTACAGGTGAGCAGGTGATGTCAGCATATTGCAAAGGGCCAGAGGCCCAGTGGCCATAGGCCAAGGGCCAATGGTGTGCTTTGCACCTGTGCTGACTAAATGAAAAAGACCCGATTTCTCGGGTCTCTTTCTGGATTTGACCCTAAGAAGAAAGCTTAATTAAGCTGCCTTATTGGTCTTAGGGACAGGAGCAGACTGAAGGCAGTGATTATTTATCACCGACCGAGATTTCCTTCATGTCGCTCATGTAAGCGCGTAAGCGACGGCCAACAACCTCAATTGGGTGGTTGTAGATGGCCTCGTTGGTCTTAATTAAGGTGACGTTGTCTACGCAGTTGTCGCCCTCTAAGCCCTTGCCGATCACATCTAAGTCAAGGCTGTTGATGTAGTCGCGTAAGAGAGGAATAGCGACGTTGGCAAATAAGTAGTTGCCATACTCAGCGGTGTCGGAGATCACTACGTTCATCTCGTATAAACGACGACGAGCGATGGTGTTAGCGATCAGTGGTAACTCGTGCAGAGACTCGTAGTAGGCAGACTCTGGGTAAATGCCGGAGTGGGTCATGGTCTCGAAAGCCAGCTCAATACCAGCCTTGCAGAAAGCAACAAGCAGGATGCCCTTATCGAAGTACTCTTGCTCGCTGATTGGGGTGTCGCACTGAGGAGCATTCTCAAAAGCGGACTTGGCATAGTTGTCGCGCCAAGTGTGGAGGTTGATGTCGTCGTTAGCCCAGTCTTCCATCATGACACGGGAGAACTCGCCAGACTCGATGTCGTCCATGTGCTTTAAGTAGAGATCCTTTAACTTGCACTTTAAGGTGTCAGCGATCTCACAAGCACGCAGCTTGGCAGGGTTGGACAGACGGTTCATCATGTTGGTGATACCGCCTTGTTTCAGGGCCTCGCAAATGGTCTCCCAGCCGTATTGGATGAGCTTGCAAGCGTAGGCAGAGTCCATGCCCTTAGAGACCATCAGGTCAAAGGAGAGGATGGAGGCAGCTTGCAGCACGCCGCACAGAATGGTTTGCTCGCCCATTAAGTCGGACTTAACTTCGGCTACGAAAGAAGAGCGCAGGCAACCGGCACGATCACCACCAGTGGCGCTAGCCCAAGCCTTAGCGATATCCCAGCCCTTACCCTCAGGGTCATTCTCTGGGTGAACAGCTAATAAGGTAGGGGTACCGAAACCACGCTTGTACTCCTCACGTACCTCAGTACCTGGAGCCTTAGGGGCAACCATGACAACGGTGATATCCTTACGGATCTGCTCACCAACCTCAACGATGTTGAAGCCGTGGGAGTAACCTAAGGCAGCACCATGCTTCATTAAAGGCACCACGTTCTTAACCACATCAGAGTGTTGCTTATCAGGGGTTAAGTTGATGACTAAATCAGCAGTAGGGATCACTTCCTCGTAGGTACCGACTTTGAAGCCATTCTCGGTGGCACGGACGTAAGAGGCACGCTTCTCTTGAATAGCATCTGGGCGTAAGGCGTAGGAGACGTCCAGACCAGAGTCACGCATGTTCAGACCTTGGTTCAGACCCTGAGCACCGCAGCCGACGATCACGACCTTCTTACCCTTTAAGAAGTCGCAGCCGGAAGCGAACTCCGAACGATCCATTAACTCGCAGCAGCCTAATTGGGCTAACTTCTCACGTAAGTTCAAAGTATTGAAGTAATTTGCCATTTTGATACGTACCTTACAGGAACGATACAGGATGAGACCGAAGCACTGGGAGCACTTAGTTTTTTCGCTCACTAAGCGTGAATAAAGAAGAGGTCTCGTCCGAAAAAATTGAGCCTAATCTGGTATTAGCAGAGTGTCTTTGGGATAAAAGACAACAAATGCAAAGTATGGAAACGAGGATACAGGTTAGAGGTGTTAAGGGGGCCTTTGCTTGCTGGCACACGAAACACAAATAACTGTCCCGCCGTATGCCCTTGCACACAACGTGAATACGGAGGAGACAAGGGCGAGGCAAGGGGGTAGCCTCGCTGTGTTAGTATCGAACCGAAGAGCTCATGTTTAGGGCTCAACCTAGCCTCAAGAGAGAACCGGTAAGTTCGGCCTAAGGCGTCGATACTAGGCTAACAAAACATTTAGGATGGAGGCGTCGTGTTTGCTCTCAAGGGATCGGACTTAATTAAGGATTAAGATAACGATTCACGCAGAGCAAGAACAAAAGCTTCAGCCTAAAGAGCATCACGTGACCAAAAAGAAAAACAAGCGTCAAAGTCAGCAACAATCAGCATTGGCGCAAGGGTATCACGTGTAAAAATTCCTAAAATCTTGCTGTTGTTTGCATCTTAAACGTTGCATTTACAGGTGTAAGGGGCTTGCACCAAAAGAAATAACAAAAAACGCAAAAGCACTATTTTAGTGCGCATTTTTAACCTTTGGCGTGCAAAAACGGCAAAAAGGCGAGCTAGTGCTCTATTTTGGTGCTAAGCCCTCTAGGGGTGGCCTTTGAGGTAGAGCCTAGACCAAGGCAGCGCCTAGTGTTAGATTGCAAAAGTTCGTAGCCACTTTTCTGGGACGAGCACGCTTCTCAGAAATACTCTGGCAACAAAC
Organism: Candidatus Anaerobiospirillum pullistercoris; assembly: GCA_019114785.1. Classification (GTDB taxonomy): domain Bacteria; phylum Pseudomonadota; class Gammaproteobacteria; order Enterobacterales; family Succinivibrionaceae; genus Anaerobiospirillum; species Anaerobiospirillum pullistercoris. The sequence continues at coordinate 27,110 of DXEV01000048.1, forward strand.
CACTGATCTGTAAGTCTGCTACGAACTTTTGAACATTAACACTAGGCAGAATCAGGGTTTCCGGTACTTACTGGCCATCACAGTGGTCTTGGTTGAGAGGTATCTCTAAGCCTATAAGAAGGCTAAAGCAGTAGTAAACGATGGCACAAACACCCTTTGTTTTTCCGAAAGAACTTACTCATTCTTTAAGCCCAAAAAGGTGCACGTCTATTAGGTTCCATAATGCGGTTGGTTATAGGTTAGCGCTAAGGGTTTGAGAGCTATGCAGAACACGATAGGCTGGGACGGCAGATAGCAGTTGACGGCCGCAAGAGCCCATACTCCACATAGCCTCTGGCGGTTAAATTAACCAGCGGTGAGCGTCATGTTGTAAGAGCTCGCTTAAGGCCTCTTTGAAAGGAGCGCACTCAAAAGCTAAGATTTCGCCACCGCCTAAGGACATTGCCTTGCTTAAGTGGTTGTGCTCCAGCACATAGTGAGTGCCGCTTAGGGCAAAGGTGCTAGGACGATCTAAGCAGCGAACATAGTAGTTAATGCTGCTTTGGAACTCGTTGTCATTGGCGTCAATGGTGGTGCCACTAAAGGTTTTGTAGTAGCGATAGTCAACTTGGACGCATTCTTCGACGTAGTGGTCGTAGGTGTAGCCAGTACGTTTGTCACCTAAAATCACGATCTTGCCATTGCGCTTGGTCAGCAGATCATAGAGGCAATTGCTACCAAAGCAGCTAGTTGCCTTTGCGTGAAGGTAGTCGTCCGCATGTTTACCGCTGACTGCAAACGAGAAGATCGGATCTAAGGTGCGCTGGCACTCCGGTAACTTACGATAGTATTCGGTGAGGATCCCCATGGTGCTAGGACTGTTGCGAACATCATACACTTGCTGCTTGCAGTAGCTGTAGGTGAAGGTTGGCATGATCAAGGTAGCGTCGGGGCCAATAACTTCACGCAATGCTGCGACAAAAGTACCAAGGAAGATATTGGGCTTAACCAAGATTTTACCTAAGCGCATCAGGCTGGTATGCACGCAGATATCGTCTCCTGCGTTAATGCCCACTTCCTGTAATACACAGCATAGATCGTTAAAGCCAAAGTTTTGGTTGTCAAAACTGAATATTGGCTCAGTGTAGGTAAAGTCGGTGCTCATAAGTGCGATGCCTGTCCTGTGTTGTTATTGCTGTTGGTAGATAAATGGTGGGTAGATGTGTGTTTGAGCGAGACTCACCAAAGCCGAAGAAATCGACATACCAGCACCAAATGCTGAGAGGAAGATAGGTTTAGTGGTGCAATCAGGCAAACGATCAGTGGCGGAGCTTAACGACACAATTTGTGAGGCAGAGTACAGGTGGCCGATATCCTCTGCGACAAAAGGGAAAAAGTCGGGACGCTCTTGATCAAAGCAAGACCATTGATCGGTGACATGGGAGCTTGGATCTTGGTCGTGTTGTTGCTGGGCCTTGAGATGCGAGTGCACTGCTTGGTTGAGCGCGATGTTGAGTTGTTCCAAGACGCTTTTTAGAGGTTGATACATGACGCCACAGCCTAGATCAGATAGCTTGAGGTGGTGGTGCTGAAGAAGGCGCTGTAAGCTCATAAGAATCTGCTTTTGGGCGACTCGTGTGGCCTTAAACAGCATCATACGCTGACTGCTGTTATTGCTGCATGGTTCAGTAGAGCTGTCTGCTTTTAAGTTTTGGCGGTAATCAGTATCGGCTATGCGGGAAAAAGAGCTGCTGATGAGCCCCAGACTAGGTTCCCGTAATGAAAAGATTTTGTTAGTTGAGCAAGGGGCATATTCACTGAAAATAGAGAAATCGAGAGTAATAGGGTGACTTGGAGTGTTATCAGCGGCCTCCACGATCAGCATGCCGCCGCCGTCACTTAAGAGGCGTTCTTGCTCGTTAAACTGGGTTAAGATATTAAAACGGAAGCTCTCGCCAACTATGATCAAGATCCTCCGGTTTGCGCCAGATGTTATGAGAGATAGGGCGGTGAGCAGCGCATTAAAAAGACCGGAGCAGGTGCTGTATAGGTCTAAGCACACACAGTCATGGCTGAACCCCAAAGCATGGTGATAGAAAAAGCTATTGCTTGGAGCTAAGTAGTTTGGGCTTTGGGTGACACTGATCAGACCATCGATATCTTGGGGTAACAAATTTTCTTGTTGCAAGAACTCTCTAATGGCAGGAATCATCATGTCAGTGAAAGTGTCAGGTGGTGGCAGCTGATGGCAGCGCTTAAAGCCGTAGAGTTTGAGAACCTGTTCAGGGTCTTGATTGGTTAAGCCATCATATTGCAGTTGCTGTTCAGCTGGAACAGTGAACTCAGGTAGCACACAACGTAGGGCTATGATGTTTATGCCAGAAAAAGAGTGCAGCATGGGATATCCTTTGATTAGAGGCGTTAAAGCCATGCAGGATGGAGACGCTTATAGAGCGCTTAGTTTGGTAGGGTATATGAGAAATAAGCCCGTGCAGACATACGGGCTTAATGAGTAGTGACTATGCGTCCTGTGTGAGGCACTAATAAGAATTGGCAACGGCATTAGCGATGATCTGAGCGATGGCCTCGCAGTTTTCAAAATTGGCCACATCGATTAGGTCTACATCGACCGAGCAGTTGTAGTCTTCCTCGATGGCGCTGATCAGGTTCATGATGTCGATGCTGTTGAGCACGTTATTGCTCATGAGGTTTTGGTCATCAACACTGATGCCGGTGCAGCCGATTTTGTGTAGTAAGGTTAAGGCGTCATTAGCTGTGATCATAGGTTTTCCTAAAAACTGTGATGGTTAGGGCACTGTAAAACGCTGGTGTTGGGAAAGTCCCTTGTCAGCTCGAGAGAAGATGTGCCCCTTTGTTTTGTAGTGATTCGTTTATGGTGTCTAAGAAGCTAGCTCTAGCTTTGCTGCTTTAGGGATAACAATTCCTTGAGCTTGGCTTTGAGCACTAGGCGGTCGATCTTGCCGTTAACGTTGAGCTTAAACTGCTCCTCACGCACGATATGGCTTGGGATCATGTAAGCCGGTAGCTTGTCGTGAAGATAGGCGTTCAGATCTAAGTCATGGTCAGCGGTATAGAACAGAGCAATTTGCTGGTCAAAGACACAAGCACAGCCCTTTACTTCACGGTGGCCACTAACTATGGCTTCTATCTCTCCCAGCTCAATACGGTGTCCTTGGTATTTGATCTGACTGTCAGCGCGTCCATAGCACACTAATTCCCCATGCTCGTTGTAAGCTACGATGTCACCGGTGTTGTAGAGGCGATCAAGATAGTTATGGTGCAATGGATTTTGGATGAAGACGGCATCGGTCTTAGCTTGGTTGGCGTAATAACCTAAAGACAGTGAGGTACCGCGCACAAAAAGCAGACCTTTTTCTCCTACTTGCTCAGGAGTAATCAGACGATATTTGCTTTCGCCTGCAGCAGAATCATCTGTGGCAAATACCAGTAGTTGGGTGTTGGCACAGGCAAAGCCGATAGGCAGGATTTCATCGTCCTCGAACTCACGCTCAGCGTGATAGTAGGCACAGACATCTGTAATTTCGGTTGGACCGTAGAGGTTAGTGCAATTGCACTGTGGCAGGTGCTTGCGCCACACGTTGAGCTGTTTGTTAGGCATAGGCTCACCACAGAAAATGATCTGCTTAAGCTCTGTTAACTGAGCAGCAAAACGCTCCACGGCATTGGTATTAGCAAAGAAGCACAGTACAGACGGTACCCAGAATATGGTGGTCACATGATGCTCACTCATGTATTTGAGTACCTTGGCAGGGAAAGCAAACCACATCGAGTTGATTAGGTGCAGTGTGGATCCAGCCTTAAAGGTGGAATAGATGTCAGTGATGGAATT
>DXEV01000049.1 GCA_019114785.1 Candidatus Anaerobiospirillum pullistercoris
AACCACGGGTGCAGGCCCAGCCACAACCACAGGTACAGCCGCAACCACAGGGGCCGGTACAGCCGCAACCACGGGTGCAGCAACAGTCACGGGGGCAGGCGCAGCCGTATGGGCAGGTTCAGTCTCAAGTGCAACCACAGTCGCAAGTTCCGCCAAATGGCGTTAAGTCTGGGCGGAAGCTGCCAAGCGATTACTTGCGCCACTATGTTGAGCCAGAGCTGCGTCCTGATATGACCAAAACTCTGGAGTACCGCGTGATCAAGATGTGGTGCTATCAGGGTGAGTTTGGTTCTATGACCCCATCTCCTGAGCTGATCCGTTTGGCTGCTCAAGCCTATGGTGAGACTATTGGTCGTGAAGTGACGCCTAATGATGCCCCTGCTATTTTTGAGCTGCTGGAGGCTCTACATAAGCGTCGTGTGGAGCAAGCCCGCCAGAAAAAACAGAACAATCCTAATTAAGGATTAGCTCTGTTTGGGGGTGGCGGTCTGGCTCATATGTATTGTGAGTGTGTAGGGTGTGGTTGTTTGGTCTGGTTGCGCTTGCTTACTGCTACTGCTTGTCTTTTTGTGGGGATGGGTTGTAGTTTTTCTTTGGGCTTGGGGAAAGCCCCACAGAAACGGTACGTCACATGGTGTCTCATGACGCTATTTTTTTGAGTCACGTTTATTGTGCTCCTAATTAAGCAAGGTGTTGTGTGTGTTTTAGGCAGAGTGGTGCTTTTGCGGTCTAGTCTTTATAGTGCACATAATCGTTTGGATCGACGTCAGGATTACAGCTAAAATGCAATTTGGCCTTGCGCTTCTTCTCATTTTGGGGAATTGGCGGTTTGGGAGTAATATTTGAGCTAGCCTTTGGTGGGGTAGGCCGTGGGCCCAGCGTGGATGCTCATGCACCTATTACCCATATTTGAGCTTTGTCTGAGATTTGTGTGGCACCATGAGGAGGCGTAGAGTGTTGGAAACTGCTATCGGGAAAAGGCAGATCGCGTAATATTTAGTGCTCTTGTATGATTGAGAGGCAGAGGATCTCTGTTGCTCTGAGCTGGTGTGATAGCGAGCAGCGCAACATGCTTGGGCTGTAGTTGTTTGTTTGTCAGAATTGTTGAGGCCGCAGGGTCTGTTAGGGGTAAAAAGCATGAGTTCTGCTGATCAAAAGCTGAAAGGGCTGAATGCAGCAAGTTTAGTGGTTGAAGATGCTGAGGAGCAAGTTAAGTCTGAGTCTACCCCTAATGCCGATCAGATTGCCAAAGAGAAGTCTAGCGGATCTAGTTCTTTGCCTCCTGATCTAGATGCCCTTGTTCCGCTTTTTAATCCGTTAAATGCTCAGACCAGCGGTGAAAAGGCTGCACTGAATCTCTATCGTGCTCGAGTGAATCGTCTCTTCGTGGATAAGGGTCAGTATATTGCGGAGTGGTTAAAGTCTAAGCCAGCTTCCAGCGAAGATCTGACCTGTGAGTGCTTAATCCGCCCGCGGCTCTTTGGTAAGTCCTTTTTCTTGGATACGGTACAGGCTCTCTATGAAGGGCGCAAAGAGGTTTTTGTCGGTACCTACTTGGAAAAGAACTGGGACTGGCAGCAACCTTCAGTTAAGGTGATCCGTATTGATCTGGGGAGTTTAGTAGCTCCATTGGACTGTCCTGACAGTCTTCCTGCTCAAGATGGGGTAAAGGACTATTTGGAGCAGGGCGAAGCCTCAGAAAAAATCAATGAAGAGTTCTTGTCGGCTCTTTACGAAAAGTTCTATCAGGAATGTACTAAAGATTACAGTGATCTAGAAAAAGCATCACTGCGAGCTGCTATGGCTCGCGCTAATTCGGCAGATAATGATCGTGAGCGTGCGGAGGCTTTATCCTTAGAAGAGGAGCGCGACGCTCTGACTCAGAGTGATAGCAGTGATACTGGTGAGGACTTCTCGCCTTGGCTGAGTCGTGCCACTGCGCGCACTGCTTTGTGGCAGTTAAAGCAATTGCTGCTTACTTGCAGCCCAAAGTCTCGAGTGTTGCTCTTGGATAATCTTGATGCTCCGCTGCTGAATTGTATGACGCAGTGGGAGATCTATAACAATCGCGCTTTTCTCATTAACAGCTTTCTGGGCATACTGTATTCTTGCCGCTCTGTCTTTGTACGTGTGGTAGCCACTGGTACCGTGGCTCTAAGACAGAGTGAGGGGGTGGCACGCAAGGGTAATTTGCCATTTTTCCCAATGAGTGCTCCTTTTTATGGCCCGAGCTTAGGCAAGATCTGCGGCTTTACCGCTGATGAGTTACAGCGTAGCTTTGCTGAGAGAATAGTAAGAGCTTGTCAGACCTTAAATAGGGAGATGCAGCGCCATAATCGCTATAGAATCTTTCAGCCACAAGAAATAGTCGATTTGCTACACCGCGTTTATGGTGGTTATCACTTTGGTGCCGAAGAAGATGTGATTCATCCAAGTGAGATCTTGGCTTTTATGGAGTTCCCTGAGTATAGCTTGGTTAACTATACCTATTGCTTACCAGCACCAAGTCTGTATTACCTCAGTAGAGTAGGGCAGCACAATACATTAGAGCTGTTTAATGCAATGGCCAAGCTCATTTTAGGGCAAGGGCGCTTTGTTCAGCCACAGTCAAATAGTGTGCTGAGTGCTGCGTATGTGTGCCCATGGTCAGAGCGGCAAGCAGCATTGTATGGGGCCCCAGCTGAGCAATTTACCACTGTTTTTTCAGATGACTCTGCTGATAGTTCTGCTCCTGAAGACACCTCTCAGGTAAAGGCTGAAGCTAACCCATGGAAATGGACTATTACTGATCCTGCTACGGCAGCAGAGGAGTCTCAGGCTACAGCGGATTTAGCTAAAGAGCAGTCTTTTGTGCCAACGGTGGCTACTCAAGAATTGGGAGCGCTACCTTACCACGTGTTGCCACAAATCCCGTTCTTTAAGGACAGTCTCCTAGGTGTGGCCGTGAGTATGCTCACTATGCACGGTTTTAAGCCACAAGATTTTGCTCCTTACTTAAGAATGTATGCCAATCTTGGGTCTGTAGATCGCTCCCTGCCTTTTGCTCTGATCAAAGAGGCCAGTTTTGCTGACCGCATATTATTCTGGATTAGGAATCTCAATACGACTAATGCCTTAGAATCAGTGCTTACACCAGAGGAGTTGTCGCGCCTACCTAAAGAGATGATAGAGAGCCTCAATGAGCTGATTAGAGCGCAATTTGATAAGGCTGATAGTTTTGCACAGCTGCAGGATCAGGCCTTAGACTCTGCGCAGCAGGGGGCTGAAGGCGAAGATGCCTATGCAAGAGCTTTGCGTCGCAATCGTGATGGTTTTCACAAGGGCTTTTCGGGGAAAAAGCCTGATGCCCCTGTGCACCAAGCCGCTGCAGCATCCGCTGCTGACTCCGCCGCTACGGCTACTGAGCAGGAAGTAGCACCTGCTGCTGCCCAAGGGGCGACTGCGGCTGTTGAGCAGGCTTCTGTTGCTGTGAAGACAGATCAGCGTGCTCATGTGGCACGAGGCTTAGAGCCGTTGGCAGCGGTGATGAATTTCGAGCTCGAGCGCGAGCATCAGAAAGATGGATCCGAGGGCTTAGAGACACCACAGGTCATAGAGCAGAGCGAGCCGCATCTTGATACTGTGAAGATCAAAGAAGATACTGTGGTACGTCAAGAGCAGATGGAGGAAAAGTTAGCTCGCGAGCAGATTAATGAGCCATATAAGGTAATCACTCCATCGCGAATGCTACGTTCTCAGGTCGCTGAGTTTGCTGATGTCCGCTACTATCAAGACTCCAAGCGCTTGCAATCACAATTTAGTCAGCTGCAGGCTCATGTGAAGCGTCTTGGGGAGAGACTGCATTTGTATGATGCTGGAGTAGCGCAGAGCGATGCTGCGCAGAAAGATGCAGGGCAGGAGCCAGAGGCAAACAAGGTGGCCGAAGTTGACGATATTGTTTCAGCCGCTTCGTTTGTACTGGATCAGCCTCAGTCTGGCCAAGAGCGCGCTCCAAAGATCAAAACATCTCAAGATGCTGCAACTGCTGTGCAGACTATCCATCAAAATGTGGAGCAAATTCGTGATTTCGTGAAAGAGCTGGTGAGTAAAAATCCAGAGATTGCTGCTAGATTTGCGGATCAGGTGCGCGGGCGTAATGCTGCACTTTATTCAGCTGCCGCTCGCGGGCAAAGTAGAGAAATCTTGAGCTTGCAACAGAAAGGCTCTTTTGAGCAGTTCTTTGCGGCGATTTTTGCTGCTGGTATTACATTCCAAGAGATATTGGACACTGTCACCAACTCTGTCTTACACATGACCGTGATCCAAGAGCTTCTGAGCTTAGATGAACAGACCAACTATTTCTCTATTTTTCCTCGTTTTAAGGAGGCACCACTCTTTCCGGCTTTACTTGCATATCCTATGGTAGAGCCAAGCTCTGAGAGCGCTTTGCCTGTTTCTACAGAGACCTCATCCCCTGAGTCCGAGTATGTGATGCACAGTGCTAGATCTTCACAAAATCTCTGGAATCGCATGAATAGGGCTTTGGCCAATGAGCTGACGTATGGTTTTGATGCGTGGTTTGAGCTCTCGCCTCAAGAGCGTTCTCAAGAGGTGAACGCTCGTGAGCTCAAAACGCCATTGCAAACGAAGCGTTCTGATTTGACCCCAAATCGTTTTGCCTCTGTGTGTTTGGAGATAGATAGGATCAGAGCAGAATCTCTGGAGCGCCAAGCCAAGGCTTTTTATATAGCTTTAGGTGTAAAGACGCAGATCTGCCGTGCTTTGCCTGCACCTGAGACGCTCATGCAATTTGGTTTTGGTGATGTACAGATCTACTATTTGCTGCAAAGCTTAGGTTTTGTGCGGATTTCGCGACTTAATGAGCGTGAGTGCCAAGCGCAGCTCGTTAATATCAATGCCTATTCTTGTTTGCGGCGGGCGATCAATACTTTGATCTTCGGCTACAAGAATGAGGCTAAAGCTTTGAGTTCGCTGCATGAAGCGCGCACATGGTATTTCTTTGCCCGCTTGCAGATTCCTGATCTGATGAGCCTGCTGGACTTCATCTTCCTCAGATACGCATGGCAGTCTCTTGATGAGATCAATTCTAATTTCATCTGCCAGCTGTGGCAGCTGTGGTTTGCTGTTCATCTGGATGTGTATTGGCTTGAAGACAAGATGATACAGGTATTTGCTGGCCCGCTCGAGCCTGCATTGCCTGCTGATGTGGCGGCGCGTTATGCCTTAAAGCAGGCTCAAAAGTTTGGACTGCAGTTAGATCCGGAGATGATCGGCTTTTATCCTGAGTTTTATCCTCAACGTCACCATGGCTTAGCGCTGATTATTGAGGAAGAAAAGGCCGTCGTGGTGGATGTAGCCTATGTCTATTCTTTGGAGTATGTGGCTATTGTGCAAAAGCTGTTGTCAAAGAGCTTTGCCGCTGTCACTAATCCTGTGGCTGCGATGCTGGGTTGTCATCCATCCGATCCGCGTATAGCTAAGATCAAGTTGGTGCAGCGTGTGGCAGCGGTGGTATGTTTTAATAAGGACTGTTGCCGTTTGGTGTCTTATGAGCGTCTCTCAGACCTGCGTCGGCGCAAGCCTCGGGCAAAGGTGGAGACGAAGGAAGACAAGGTGTCGGATGAATCCTAAAGGGGAAGCTTAGCTCTGGCTTGTTAGCAAATTTTTCCAGTCTCGCCTTTTAGCTATAATGGACGAAAAAGGCGTGTTGTTCTTGCTGGTATTCGTGTGGGTTCGGTAATGCGATTCGTAAATCTTTGGCCTTATTTGCTCTATCCTTTGCGTGCTATGCTTTCACGGCGTTTTTACTTTTCCGTGATGCTGCACATGAAAGGAGTAGGTCTAACCTATCTCTTGATCTGGTGTTTGGTTCTAGCCTTACCAGGTACGGTCAAGGTGCAAAATGCTTTACAGCAAATGCAGGCTTTAGATTTAAGCTCTGTGGTAGCACAGATCCCACCAAGCTATATATCGTCACAAGGCGTGCTCTCGGCCAATGATCCAGCAGATGAGCATCCTCAGCTGATCCGTAATTTACGAGGCGATCCGGTGCTGGTGTATAGCCTCAATGGCGACAGTGTGCCTAATTTTGAGGGCACAGTTCCTATCACCATCACCTCGCACGCCCTGATCATCAATACCACCAAAGGGCCAATGACTCTGCCATGGTCAACCATCTACGGCAACGAAGAGCAGAATTTTGAGCCTTTGCAAGCTGCCCAGATGATGGAGTCCTTGTTCTCATCGTCCTTCCTGACGGTGTGGAGCATAATTGCGCTGTGGATGTTTTCCAGTTTGGGCTTTGTCGTGCTGATTGCGGCTGGACTTACTAAGGTTTTAGCCGTGCTGATATTTAAGCTCCGCATTGCCTTTGCTTTAGTTCTGCGTCTCAATGCCTTTGGTGCTACCTTAGCAGGCTTATTGATGTTCTTGCAGTTCTTCCTGCCGTTCTCTTTGTCCTATATCATGCTGTGCCTGATCCCAATGTTCTACTCTATGAGCTTTTTGGCCTACATGAAGATAGTGATGATTCGCTCTATGCAGGATATACGCTATGCCTTAGATCCTAAGAATCCTTTTTACCGTTGGTTTGAGGGACAGAGCCGGATTCGTGAGGACAATAGCTTTGATCAGGGGCCTGACTATCATTCCTTATCTCCTGAGGGGCAGCAAGAGCGTGAGCGCAATTTACAGCGCATGATTAAAATGACCTTGGAGCAGTGGCAGCAGAACTATAAGCACTGGCAAGAGCGCAATGGTGGTATCTTTGGTGGCACTGACGCTAAGCGTAATCAAGGCCAAGGTGCTAACCAAAATAGTAGCTCTGGTAGCGAGCAATATCGTGCGACGACAAATGAGCCTAACAAAGCTCAGTCAAGTAATGACACCTTTCAGGGCTCACAAGAGCAAGATGGAGCCAGCCAGCAAGATGTGTCGCACCATACAGCGCAGAGCTCCTCTCAGAAAGATCAGAACAAAGATGGAACTTTTGTGCCTTAGACGCACTGGCTATTTTTCTTAGGCGGCAAAAAAGAAAAGGAGATTTGTGGTGAGCAAGAAGAGTATCACGGCGGCGCTAGCTTTAGGAGTAGCATCGCTCAGTTTTAACGCTCAGGCATTGGTCTTGGACTGTAAGAATGTAGCCCAAGTGCCGATTGCTGTCGCCGTATCTTATTTGGACTATGACGGTAAAACGTGGTTAGTTGAGGGGTGGTACAACTTTGAGCCAGGCGAGCACGCCAAGATTGACTTAGATAGTACCAACAATATCTTCTATATTTATGGCGAGTTCCAAGAGGGCAGTGAGGTGTCAGGTGGTAATGGTAGCCTGAATTTGCCTATTTACTACCGTACTTTTAAGTATGTCCAAGGCCAGAATGCGTTACAGGCCGATAAAAACGTCAACTTTGTGCGTGGTGTGGCCTCAAATGGTGTAGCCGAGATCGCCTTTGGCCCATTACAGAGTGAGGCTCCACAGCCACCACAAGGCCAGCCAGCACCTCAGGCCCCTCGCCAGTAGGGTGAGCTCCTGAGTTTTGCTGCCTGAATCGAATAAGCCTCAGTTTCCTGAGGCTCTGACCTTGGGAATAAGGTCTCTCATGGGGGCTAGTTGCTACTCAGTGGTGCGCTCACCATTTTGCAGCCAGAGCTTAGCCATGGCAATGATGGTGTCAAACTCTAAAGCACCACCGGTAAATCCTGCACGATGTACGAAGATAGTGCCTTTTAAGCCGCTAGCTGCATCCAAGTCCTTATCATCCAGACCGCGCCATGCTTTTGGTGCAATGATCTTGTTCTTAAAGCGCTCTGCTTTAGAGAAAGGCAAAGACTGCACTCTCCATCCACGCTTACGATCTGGATAGATAGCTAACATGCACTTACTGAAGTGCTCAAAATTGGCTAAAACAGCCTGAGTCCAAGGCAGCTTCTCGTGCATGATCAAGAGCTCTCCACCAGTGTAGAGCTTCATTACCTTGGCAATGCCTAATTCGGTATAAAGAGCGTTGATGGAAGCGTTGATGAGCAAGGTCTTTAAGAGCTTGACCGTGACCATGAAGTTCTTGTCCTGTGCCTCACCTGTAACATTAGGTAAGTTCTGCATGGCTACAAGGTAAGGGATATCAGGGCTGCATTGATAGAACTCATTGAGCTGATCCATCACTGCTTGCTCAGCAGCAGTTTGTACTGGAACTGTCTCGCGTAAATATGAGTTAAGTTGACCGTTGTCGTTGAGGTCAACCATGTACATGATCTCGCGATCAATGCGCTTGTGAGCGGCGTCAATGATCTCGTCTGTTAATTGGGCGCGCTGGTCTGGGTCAAAGTACTCTTCAGCGATCTTGCGCAGGTACTCAAAACCAAATTTTTGCCACATGAGACCGGCTGTGGCGTAGTTGATCCCGTTGTCACGCTTGAGGTTGAAGTTATTGGAGTGGTGATCAAAGTGCTTGTCATCATTGATGCCAGAGACATCAATAACGATATCTGCTTTTTCGAGCTCGACAGGATTACGTGAGCGGATCACCTCACAGCGCTCATGCACATAGGAAATAATAGCGCAAGCTAAAGTTTCGTCAGCGTGAAAAGAGCCATCATGAGTTGCAATTAACAAAGAAATCCCCTTAGCTGCCAGAAAAAGCGGAGCGGCATAGAAGTATAGGTGATTAGGAGCTATCTATGACTGGTAGCTCTGATCCCACTTAATTAAGAAAACTGAGGGGATTATAAACTATTTTCCCTTGTTTATGCGCTTTAGCGGGCGTTATATGCTGAGCCAGTAACTGAGAGCGGGTATGGTCAGATTAGGACAAAATTAACAAATAGGCTAAAATATGCGCTTTTTGAGGCCTAGTGTTAGAGTTCAAAAGTTCGTAGCAGGCTTATCTGCTGTAAAATGAGGGGCATGAAAGAACAAAATAATTTTGCCCCTCAGCAGGCTTCTTCACCAATGAGTGAACACCAGAAGCCTCAAAGCGATATTTTATCCGCATTCCAATCTGTCATCAAAAATTGCCGAACAGCTCGTGATGCTCAAAAGCTCACGGACTCAAGCGTTGAATTTGTGGAGCCTATTGATCATGTGTACGAGTTAGAGCGTTGCCACCAGTACCAAGCCCGTCGTAAAGCTAGTATTGATGTTGTTAAACGGTGTGAAATTATCGAAGCTGCACTCCCTGAGTCAGGATTTAACAGTCTTTGCAGCATTTCTAAGCAC
>DXEV01000050.1 GCA_019114785.1 Candidatus Anaerobiospirillum pullistercoris
ATTCGCCCAACCACCAAGACTGTGGTTACCGGTGTGGAAATGTTCCGCAAGCTGTTAGACCAAGGTCAGGCTGGTGATAACGTTGGTGTGCTGTTACGTGGTACCAAGCGTGAGGATGTTGAGCGCGGCCAAGTGTTAGCTGCTCCAGGTTCCATCACTCCACACACCCAGTTCGAGGGTGAGGTGTACGTCTTATCGAAGGATGAGGGTGGTCGTCACACTCCATTCTTCAAGGGCTATCGTCCACAGTTCTTCTTCCGCACCACTGACATCACTGGTTCTATCGACTTAGGTGAGGGTGTGGAGATGGTTATGCCTGGTGACAACACCAAGATGACCGTGACCTTAATCCACCCAGTTGCAATGGCAACCGGTGAGCGTTTTGCTATCCGTGAGGGTGGCCGTACCGTAGGCGCTGGTGTGGTCTCCAAGATCATCGAATAGCATGATCAGATTTAGATCGAGCTGCAGCTGTCCTGATCTACTACAGTTGCAGTAACGATCCCAGAAAAGCCGCAGATTAAGACTTCGAGAGGAGACTTGCTGCGGCTTTTTTGTCATTACGGCCCGAAACGCGACGCATTCGCGCCGCGCCTGCGACGCTGTCGCGTCAACGCCGCGTCCAGACGCTGTCGCGTCCGCGCTGCGCGCGTACCAGCGCTCGCTCACGCGACCGTGCCGGTAACGCGCTTTGCCGCCCCTTGCAGCGCAAGCGCACAAGCGCCTTGCGGCGCTAAGCGCGTACCAAACCAAGACAGAAGGCGCAGAAATCAGCCTGTGGCCTAGATCCTTAGGTTGACTATAGGGGCGCGATCGGTTATTTTTCTCCATTTGGAGCAAGTGCAGGGCGCTTGGCTCAAGATCTTGGGCTTGGAGTTTTCAGCAAGCAGGCAACAAGGGCAGATATTTGTGTCTCTGCGCAGCTTGGTACCGTGCCAGCAACTCCAAGGTGAGCTCAGATCTGTTCGGGCACTATTTTTTGGATGCGAACGCCATCTGGCCATGCCTGATGAGGTAAAACCAATCAGGACTAAAAATGGCGTTTAGGCGTCATGGTTTTTTGGTTATGAACGACAACAAGAATGCCAGCAAGGCTAATAACAGCACTGCTAGCAAAAAGGATCGTGCTGCTGCAAACACTGCTGTAGCTACGAAGAATAAGAAAGATCTGCAAGTGGCTGCCGCCAAGAAAGGCGAAATCAAGAAGGTTGATAGCAAGAAGGCTGTTAAGGCCGAAAGCCATCCTTTTGATATGGTTTTATGGCTCCTGTCTTTGGTGCTGATCGTAGCTGCTATCGGTGGTAACTACTACTACACCCGCTACATGATGATCGACGAGACCTCTTTAGCTCGTTTAGGTCGTGTGGCTATCGTCATTGTTACCATTGTTGCTGGCTTAGCCGTGCTCTTATTTACTTCTAAGGGCAGAAAGATGTTGGCTTTTGGTCGTGACTCTTACACTGAGCTGCGTAAGGTGGTCTGGCCAACTCGTAATGAAGCCATGCAGACAACTTTCATCGTATTTGTGACGGTGTGTATTGTCAGCTTGTTCTTGTATCTGTGCGATCTGGTGTTCTTACAGATCGTGCGCATTATCACCATCTAATTTGTTGAGGTAGTGCTATGTCCGATTTAGAGCGCAAAGCCCAAGAGCAGGAGCTGGAGCAAGAGCAAGCTCAAGCCACTGCTGAAGCTCCAATGGTCTCCTCCGATGATGGTACTGTGGATGCGCCATTCTTATCAGATGTGGATGCAGCTGGTGCTGATTTAGAGCAAGAAGCTGACGCTGCCGCTCATGAGGCAGATGATGACAATGTCTCGCCATTTGCTGACATTTTAGAAAAGGCCAATGAGGCTGCTGCCGCTGCCGCTAAGGAAAAGAAGCCAAAGAAGAGCTCTTCGACCAAGAGCAAGAAAAAGGGCTTAGACTTGTCGCACCCTGTGCCTAAGCTTGAGGCCAAGGATCCAAGCGAAGTGCCAATGCGCTGGTATGTGCTGCAAGCCTTCTCTGGCTTTGAGCAACGTGTGGCTCAAGCCTTAGCCGAGCGTATTCGTATACAGCACATGGAAGACTACTTTGGTCAGATCTTAGTGCCAAAGGAGCGCGTCAAGGATCAAGACAAGGATGGTAAGAAGCGCGAGAGTGAGCGTAAGTTCTTCCCAGGCTACGTCTTGATTGAGATGAAGATGACCTCCGACTCTTGGCAGTTAGTGAAGCACACTGAGCGCGTCTTAAACTTCGTGGGTGGTACTCCAGATCATCCATTACCAATATCTAAGGTCGAAGCCGAGAACATCTTAAACCGCTTAAAGGAGACCGCCGATACGCCACGTCCAAAGACAACCTTCGAGGTGGGCGAAATTGTGCGTGCCACCGAGGGTGCCTTCAAGGACTTCTCGGGTGTGGTGGAGAATGTCGACTACGAGAAGGGCCGCTTAACGGTGTCGATCGCCATTTTCGGTCGTGCAACTCCAGTCGAGCTCGAGTTCAATCAAGTCGAAAAAGAGGTCTAAAGCAGCTTAAAGCAGCATAGAGCCCTACGCGCCAGCGCGCAGAGCGTAACGCTGCGTGCTAGGCCTCAAGAGCTTATCTTAGTTGCCAGCTTTAGGTTGGTAGCCGCAACAGGGTGGTACTTTTTGCGCAGCCATGTCCGCAAGAGGTGCTACCCTGTTTTGTTTTGAAAGCCGCTCAAACCATTTAGCGCAAGACGCAGGCAATAGAGGCCAGCAGTCAGTCCCGCCCGTTCCTTCCTTCCCTTGCTGTTCTTTCAGCTTTCTTTACGCCCCAACCTCTCATATAACCTGCCAATTCTGCATTTCTTCCTATCCTTAACACCTCCCAATTTGTTTGACTTGTCAAACTTGGGTAGGTATTCACGGTGCCGGTGGTAACTCGTCACCAGAATTTACCACGGCAAACTCTTATGAGACTCTAAGCACAACCAAGCACTGCGTTAATACTTTGCTCTTATGCAAAAATTTCACGTACTTTTGCATAAAATTGCAGTTAAAGATTGTGATAAATATCACGAATATTTGTGACTAAAGTGCGTATACTTTGCACTGTGGATGCAATGTTATGCAAAATATTGCATAACACGACAAATTACAGTCCAAGTGTACAAATTTGCATTTAGCGTAAGGTGCATAGCACTGCGCTACGTAGCGCAGCACAGCATTGGGCTGCTTAGCACTGAACTAACTTCCCTCGGTCTTCTTAGCTGTGTTTAGGCTGAGGCCTGGCAGGTTCGGGCAGTTAGTAAAATGAGACTTGGTTTTTGGGAGAAAGGCAATGGCAGATTCGGCATTAGAGCGCTTAGCCTACTGTGGTAATAGCTATCAGCTGTTTGGTGTAGAAGAGCAACGTTTAGTCGGTGGTCGTGCTGATGGCTTACGTGTGCTTGAGGTTAAGAATGGTCGTGGTCTGCAACTTTCCATTCTCTTAGATCGTGGCTGCGGTATTGCTCGTTTATCCTACAAGGGCATTAATTGCTCATTCCTTTCTGCCTCTGGCCTGCGTCATCCTGCTTATTTTGAGTACCAGCAAGGTGGCTTCTTACGTAATTTCCATGCTGGCTTCTTAACCAACAGCGGTATCTTCAACGTCGGTGTAGACGGTGAGGATGATGGTGAGGAGCTATTTTTACATGGCGATCTCGACAACACTCCAGCTACTTCTTTCTCTCACGACATCGTTACTGACGATGACGGCAAGTCCTTTATCGAGATCAAGGCTACTATTCCGGTAGAGCGCATCGGTTATCACAAAGTCGTGCTCAAGCGCACTTTCCGTGTAGCTTTAGAGGATGACTATTTCACCATCCACGATCACTTTACCAATACTGGTAGCACCACTTGCCCAATGATGCTGCTTTACCACATGAATATGGGCTATCCACTGCTGGATCAGGACGCTCAGTTGTTCATCAATTCCAGCTCTATTAAGCCACGTACTGAGCTGGCTGCTGGTGAGACTGAGAAGTGGGCTGAGATCTTACCTCCAACTCCAAATTACCCAGAGCGCTGTTACTACCACGATTTTGCTAAGCGTGCTGATGCTACTGCTGCTATCTACCAGCCAAAGCACGATATTGGTTTAGCTATTTCCTTTGATAACGCTCAGCTGCCATATTTCTGCGAGTGGAAGCAGTATGGCTATCGTGACTACACCTTAGGTTTAGAGCCAGGCAATAGCCACTGCGATGGCCGCGCTAAGATGCGCGCCGATGGTACTTTACAGTTCTTAGAGCCACAAGAGAGCAAGGACTATGATATTAAGGTAACTCTCTTTAGCGGTAAGGAGCGCTTTGCTCAGCTGCAACAGTCTGTGACTGCCGGTGAGCACAAGTTAGAGCCACTTGAGTAGATTTCATTAGATAACCCCCAAACGCAAGGTTCTAGCTGCAACGAGAACTTTGCATGATCCTCGCTAAGCCCTAAGCGGTCATCCTCAACCGCTTGGGGCTTTTTAGTTTTGGGCACTTTAGTCAGAGTTATTGGCTGATGCCAGCTCTGGCAGATGCAACTCAAGATTGTTGGCGTGGTAGCACTGATCGTTGATTGGGTTGGCTCCAAAGTGCTCTAAATAAGCATTGATCAAGTGACGGCCAGCACCTAAGGCCACGACGGCATCACTACGTGGACTTAAGATCAGATCGTCAGGCTCTAAGTTAAAGCTATTTGGGTAGCGGTTAACGCACTCTAAAAGAGTCTTTAGATCGCTTTGCTGGAGGTATGGTGCTAGTGCTCCAGTGAGAATGATTTTGCCATCAATCAGACGGCTGGCGTTGTAGATAGAGACCCCCAGATAGTGCAGGTATTTTTGCCACAATTCGACTAGATCTGGGGATTTTTCAGCGGCATCAGCACTGCGTAACTTAGTGAAAAAGTCCTCAGATGAAAGACCACTATCGTGCTCTATAGCCTGTTTAGAGCAGTAGCACTCCAGACAGTCTTGGTTGCCACAATAGCACAGACGTCCCTCGTGACCGACCTTTAAGTGCTCTACCAAGCCGCCACGACCTTGATTGCCATAGTGCACCATATTGTTAAAAATCAGCGAACCACCGAGGTTTTGGTTGAGCAAAAAGAGAGCTGCGTTGTCGATATGTGGGCGTTCCCAGAGCTCAGCGAAAGCAGCAGCCTTGGCATCGTGGTAGAGCGAGCAAGGCAAGCTAAAGTGCGACTGTACTTGCTCTAAGGTTATTTGCTGACCGGATTTCAGCAATAAGATACCGTAGTTGACATGGTCAGGTGTTTGGGCTGATGAGGCTCTAGTAAAGTTTGGTTGAGCCTCTACGGTGTTAGAAGTGACAGTGCCTTGGACAGCAAAGGCTAGACCTAAGCATTGCTCGGTTTGCAATTTGTGCTTATGCAGCAGTTTAGTGAGGTGATCTTGCAGTAGAGTGTAATAACTGTCGTCAAAGGCAGGGTCAGATAAGTCGAGACTAAAGTGCTCTTCCCAGAGAGGTGCACCATTGAGATCGACGGCGGTAGCAATCACCTTTTCATCTAGTAAAAAGAGACCAATGGCGTAATGAGCGTGCGCATTGATCTGGTAGCTCTGAGCTTTGCGGCCACCGGTGGATTCTAAGGTACCAGCCTCTTCGAGCAGTCCACTTTGCATTAAGCTCTTGATGTTGCTATCGACCGTAGAGAGGCTCATGTTAAGGCTACGAGCTAATTGCTGCTTGGACTGCATAGGCTCACGGTAGATTGCAGCATAGACCTGTTGGCGATTGATTTCTTTTAGCGAAAGTTTGTTGAAACTTAAAAGCGTCATGGCAATCCACCCAAAAAAGCATGACCTGTAGTGGCGTTGCACCACTGTACAGGCTAAATGCTGCAAAAGAGTCAGTCTGAGGCCAGAGATAATAGCGGGGGCTAGATCCCTATGACTTGCCTCAATTAATAGGGCGTCACACCCGCCCTAACCTCGTAAAGCTCTATTTTAAGGCACTTTTTCTTAAGTGTTCGGCAAAAGTTTGCATTTTGGGATAATTCATGCGTTTTTACCTATACAAACGCTCGCCCCAAGGCTTACCAGTAAGCCCTAAGGCTAATCTTCAGCGCCAAAGGCTTATCCCTGATTAAGATTGGCTTGGGAGTTGCGAAACTCACTGGGAGTGAGTCCGGTAAAGTGCTTAAAGCAGCGCGCAAAATGACTGGCTGCCTTAAAGCCTAAGACTTTAGCTATATCACTGATGCTCTCAGTTGTGTCACGTAGTAGCTCTTGCGAGGCCTTGATCTTTTCCTGATAGATGTAGGTAGAGAGCTTGAGCCCCATGGCTTGCTTGAAGGCGCGCTCTAAATGATCGGGACTGACCTGAAGCTTTTGCGCCAGTGAGGCTACGGTGCACTTTTCATACAGGGAGCGCGAGATCAGTAGGGTGGCATTGTGCACGAGGTTAGGCAGGGCCTTAAGGTGTTGAGCTCTGTATTCCTTAATCATGGCCGCAAAGGCACAAGCACAGACGGTGCGCAGCTCAATACATTGCTCAACGGTGGTACAGGCCTCAGCTGCCATAAAGAATTTGTCGGATAGGGCATAGGCGTTTTCCGGCAAGATCCCAGCTTTAATGGCGGTACGTGACACCAGTGAATTGAGGTTATGCACGTGGTTTTGCATAGAGCGCAATGGAGTAGGGCCTAAAACACCAAACTTACCTTGTTTTGGCACCTGAAAGGCACGCTTTACCTTGTCCAGATCACCTTCAGCTACAGCGTCGAGAATAGCCAGCTCGTAGCGATACTGGTTGTGCGGTGCATTGAGTTTGACCTCCTTGGCGATGTGTTTGAGACTGTTGGGAATGAGCTCATCGGCCTCAGCATAGGCTTGTTGCTCTGGTGTAGGTGGGAGCACATCGTGAACCACGATCTGGCAGACCATATCCAGCCACAAATTGACCACGCGCCTTTGCATTGCAGCCACTGTTGCAGGTGCTGATAGAGGCGTATTCTCCTCTCCAGAGGCATGACTTGCTGTAGTGGTAGTAGTAGCAGTAGTGGCATGTGAAGGCGAGATACTATCACTGCTATCTGTAGTGTTAGCAGTGGTAGAGGCTGTTGGAGTAGAGGTGGTGGTAGTGGTAAATGCTGCAGACTGGGACGCATTGAGAGAAGTGGTCTGAGCTTTGGTTGCAGGCTTGGTGCTGCCTTTGGCCACATGAATAGGGCCAATAACAACTAGACTATTGTCAGGTAAGAGCACAGCAGCGAGATCTTGGACGCTGCGCATGTAGATCTTGTCACCTAAATTCAGGTGTAGCTTCTGTGCGAAGTTGGTGGCTTGCAGGCGGTATGTTGGTGAAAGGCCCCGTGGCTCATAGCTCTCGCTAAGCACCAGTCTGTCTTCAGAAGGGTTAAAGATACTATCACCATTACCACTATTGCCTATACCACCACTACTACCACTAGCGTCAGTGACGTT
>DXEV01000005.1 GCA_019114785.1 Candidatus Anaerobiospirillum pullistercoris
GATGATATGCGGGCTTTGATTTCCCATTTTCGTAAGACGATAGAGAGTAAACGACCTCGTGATCTGGTAGTGCGTCTGTTACATCGCCGTGGCTATTATGTTGATGTGCATTTGCGCTCTGTGTGCTTGGGCTATAACGGTCAAGGCCTGCCAGTGTTTGTCTCTTTAGCTCACGACATTACAGCTAAGCAAAAACAGCGCTCGGCTATGGCGGTGGATCAGCGCAAGCAATCGTTACTCAACAATGGCTATCAAGACATGGTCTTTGAGTACGATGCTAATGATGATCGCATGGAGCAGATAGGCAACTACACCTCTTGTATATCCTCGCCTAATAAGATCTCCGAGAACTTTTTGGATGCAGAGGTGCGCGCCGGAAAAGTCCACCCAGATGATGTGGCCACGATTGAGAAGTTGCTCACTGATCGCTCATTAGTCGATCGCAATTTCCCAGAGGTGGTGAAATTCCGTTTGCGTAATAACGCCTGCGCTTCTAAGGCTGACTCTACTGAGATGGAGAAGGAAGTAGGTACTGGCAATAATGATGGCTACATGTGGCACACCTGTTCTGCTATTGCCTATATTGATCAGGATAGCGGCCATTTGAAGGTAGTGGGTAAGTTCATCAATATTGATCAATACGAAAACCGGATGCGGGCTTTGTATGATCAGAGCAAGCTGGATGTCCTTACTGAGCTTTATAACAGCAAGACCATGTATCGCCACTGTAAGTCGCTGCTCGACCTCGATGGTGATGAAAGCCATGCACTGATGATCTTTGATATCAACAACTTCAGTGCAGTCAATAAGGCCTTTGGTCGTGCTTTTGGTGACAGTATCTTAAAGACGGTAGCTAAGGTGCTGCGCTTGACCTTCCGTCATAGCGATTACTTGTCGCGCTTAGGTGACGATGAGTTTGCGGTGA
Source organism: Candidatus Anaerobiospirillum pullistercoris (assembly GCA_019114785.1). Lineage (GTDB taxonomy): Bacteria > Pseudomonadota > Gammaproteobacteria > Enterobacterales > Succinivibrionaceae > Anaerobiospirillum > Anaerobiospirillum pullistercoris. The sequence continues at coordinate 926 of DXEV01000005.1, forward strand.
TGCTGCGCAGTGTGTCGCGACAGCAAGCCCATGCCTTGGCGATCAATTTCCTCAGTAATTTGCGCCAGCAACATGAGGTGATTGCGCATGACTTTGCAATTGAGGGCTCGATCGGCATTGCAGTGTATCCAGATGATGCGCCAGATTGTGAGCGTCTGCTGCATGTGGCTTATTCTGCCTTAGGTGAGGCTAAGCAGGTTGTGGGTAGAGAGCGCATTGTGATGTTTGACTCTGACTGTGTCGATGAAAACATCAGTGCAGCCGAGGAGCGTTTGCGTTTGATTGAGCGCTCCTGTCAGGTGGCCGAGTCAGAAGCTCTCGCTTGTATTGAGTCAGCTCGCAAGAATGCCTATACCACCGCCGATCTGCTCAGCAGTGATCCTTCATCGGTGAATGTTTAGCTTGCGCTGCTGAGCTGCGCGCTGCGCGCAGCTAATCTGCTGCGTTTGCCTTGCGGCAGCCTAGAGCGAGCTCTAGACCAAGACTGGTAATAGGGATCTTGCCCGTCAGCTTCATAGCCCTCTTGCTCCCCACAGAGTTAAGAGGGCTTGTGCTTTTAGGGCCAGAGAAAATGCCTAAAAATGCCAATATGCGAGATGAATTAGCCACGGAAAGGTAACTTGGATCCAAGTGCTGTCACCACAGATGCAAATAATTTACTGCATTTTTCGCTTATTTATGCGGTTTTTACTGGGGTAAACAAAAAATTTGTAAAAAATTTGTAAAAAACGCTTGCCAAGGTATATGCCCATCAGTAAAATAGCACTCGCTTTCTGACGCAGCGCTAACAAAAAGTTAGCTAGAACGTTGAAAAGCAGGTTGATTCGGAGAAATCCGGATACCAAATGGAGGGGTTCCCGAGCGGTCAAAGGGATCAGACTGTAAATCTGCCGGCTCTGCCTTCGATGGTTCGAATCCATCCCCCTCCACCATTCCTTCCTAATTTGCTCCGAGTGCAACATCTTGCCAGTGCAATTTTTCCACTTCTTACCCGCTAATTCCTTAATTCATTTTTGGTTGACGCTGTCTAGACAGTGGTTTCGTGTTTGTGCTGCGCTCATTTCCCTTTCCTTTGATTGGTCTTCATCATAACAATCAAGCCTTTTAGGCCGATGACCAAGCAAGGTTTCTTGTAAGACACAGATGTCAATGCGGGCATCGTATAATGGTTATTACCCAAGCCTTCCAAGCTTGTGATACGGGTTCGATTCCCGCTGCCCGCTCCATTTTGTATCTGTGAGCTTTTCGCTTCAGTTAAGTTTTCTGGATTTCTTGACATGGCAAAAGAGAAGTTTGTCCGTACCAAGCCACACGTTAACGTAGGCACCATTGGTCACGTTGACCACGGTAAGACCACTTTAACCGCTGCTTTAACCAAGGTTTTATCTGAGCACTTCGGCGGTGCCGCTATGGCTTTCGATCAGATCGATAATGCTCCTGAAGAGAAGGCTCGTGGTATTACCATTAACTCCGCTCACGTTGAGTACGATACCGAGAAGCGTCACTACGCTCACGTTGACTGCCCAGGCCACGCTGACTATGTGAAGAACATGATCACCGGTGCTGCTCAGATGGACGGCGCTATCTTAGTGGTGGCTGCTACTGACGGCCCTATGCCACAGACCCGTGAGCACATCCTGCTTGCTCGTCAGGTGGGCGTGCCATACATCATCGTCTTCTTAAACAAGTGCGATATGGTTGACGACGAGGAGTTATTAGAGCTCGTCGAGATGGACGTGCGTGAGCTGTTATCTGAGTACAAGTTCCCAGGCGACGATACCCCAGTGATCCGTGGCTCTGCTTTAGGCGCTTTAAATGGCGAGAAGCAATGGGAAGAGAAGATCTTAGAGTTAGCTAATGCTTTAGATACCTACATTCCAGAGCCAAAGCGCGACATCGATCACCCATTCTTATTACCAATCGAGGACGTGTTCTCGATCTCTGGTCGTGGTACTGTGGTTACCGGCCGTGTTGAGCGTGGTATTGTTAAGGTATCCGACGAAGTTGAAATCGTTGGTATTCGCCCAACCACCAAGACTGTGGTTACCGGTGTGGAAATGTTCCGCAAGCTGTTAGACCAAGGTCAGGCTGGTGATAACGTTGGTGTGCTGTTACGTGGTACCAAGCGTGAGGATGTTGAGCGCGGCCA
>DXEV01000051.1 GCA_019114785.1 Candidatus Anaerobiospirillum pullistercoris
ATCGCTTTGAGGCTTCTGGTGTTCACTCATTGGTGAAGAAGCCTGCTGAGGGGCAAAATTATTTTGTTGTTTCATGCCCCTCATTTTACAGCAGATAAGCCTGCTACGAACTTTTGAACTCTAACACTAGGGCAAGGCACAAGATATCAGAAACAATAGGTACGGACATAACTGCAAGATGGCGGATGAGTGGGAATTGTGAGATGCCTTTGCGGTAAGACGCTGCTAGAACAATAGCGCGAGTCTGGAGTCTGGAGAGGGTAGGGACTGAAAGTACAGCTAATTGCTCTTGTTTAGCCTTTTATACACTATATTGATTTTTTTGGTATGAGATGGCTCTCCTGTGGGGTATGGTAGGGGAAAGAGCCTAAGAGTTTAAGGATCTAGAGAGTTACGCCTTTTGTGGCTAAGACTACACTGAATTAATTTTTTTGTGTCTTATATTGTCCTTATGGCTTTTCTAGAGTCTTTCTACGGCTTGAGAGACTTAGGGTATTAGATATAATGCCTCACAAGAGCGCAGCAAAACTGGTGCAGTATTGAGGAGTACGCATCAATCGCCAAAATACACAATATTGACCTGACGGACAAGTTAGGGCAAAGGTATGAAGGTGAGGTTTGCTGTGCTTGGAAATAGCATGAGTTAATGTGCTGCATTCGCTGTCGTATTTGCTAAGAAGCGTGGAGAGCTACTTAGCACTAAAAGTGCGACATCGATGTCAGCACATTTAAAAGAGGCGTCTGTCTGTTTTTCTATAGGCCCGTTATGCTGTTTGCTGCCAATCATGGTACGGACAGTGGTATGGGTCTTTTAGTTTTGAGTTTTTGGTGCTGAAGACTGTTATTCGGTCTGAGGGAATTTGTATGGGTTTTGTTTGGTCTGACATTAAGCCATCGCGCTTAATTAACTCCAATCGAGCTGCTTTCTGGATCCCTGGTTTTGCAGTGGCCTCTTGGGGCCCTTTCATTCCTTACATTAAGGATCGTTTTGCCTTAACTGAGGATCATTTAGGTTTACTCCTCATGTGCATGGCCATTGGTGCTATGAGTGCCATGACTTTTGCCAGCGCGCTGCTTACTAAATTTGGTTGTCGTGCAGTGGTGCGCGTTTGTGGTGTGATGGTGGCCTTATGTTTAGCCTCGGTGACTGTCATGCCAAACTTCTATGGCCTCTGTGCAGTGCTCTTTATCTTTGGCCTCAACAGTGAGTGTCTGTCTATTGCCGCTAACGTCAATGCTGGTGCTTTAGAGACCCTGCTTAAGCGCAACATCATGTCTGGTTTACATGGTGTGTACTCGCTGGGCAATACCGTAGGTGTGTTCTTAGTAGCAGGCTTTTTGGGTGCAGGTCTGACCTTTGTGGCCGGTAGTCTGTTATTGACCTCTTGCATTGTGTCAGTGCTGATCGTGCTGTACTGTGCGTTAATTGGCAGCCATTACATGCTGACGGACTTAAGTGTGGTAGAGCAGGCTCGTGCCGAAGAAGAGGGTAGCGCTAAGGCCTCGACCGAACAAGCCCCAGCTAAGAAAGGCCCATTCATTACTCCTATTTTGTTCTTATTAGGCTGTATCTGCTTTGTCATGTTCATCGTCGAGGGATCGATGATGGATTGGACTGGTGTGTTCTTAACCACCGTGAGAAACGTTCCTCTGCATGAGGCTGGCTATGGCTTTGCTGCTTTCGCCGTGATGATGACTATTTGCCGTTTAACTGGCGATAAGATCGTGTCTGTTTTAGGCCGCCGTCGTGTCATGACCATGGGAGCTATCTTTGCGACAGCTGGTATCTGCTTAGCTGTTACCGTGCCTCATCCAATGGTGGCTTTAGTGGGTTTTGCCATGGTGGGTGTAGGTGCCGCTAATATCGTGCCTCAAGCTATTTCTTATGCTGCAACTGAGACTCGTGTGCCAATTCAGCGCGGTATTTTGCTGGTCAATGCCATTGGTTATATTGGCGGTCTTTTGGGCCCAGCATTGATTGGTTTTATTGCTCACCGCATTGGCTTAGAGTACACCTTCCTGATTTTAGCTAGTGGCGTGCTGATCGTGTCTCTGATCTCTTATCTCAAGATTAGAAGCGGTTCGCTGGATGCGATTAAGGCCAAAGCAAACACTCAAATCGAGGCCCAGCAAGCAGCTGCACAACAGGCCTAGTTAGCCCTAATTAATGAGGCTCACAACCAAACTTGTGGAATATGGCCTCTGGCCGTGAGTAAGCTCAGGCCAATGATAGTCTTGATAGGTAGCTAACCAAGCTGCTCACGAAGCCGCTGAGCATTCCTCGCAAAGGGGGTGTTCAGTGGCTTTTTTGCAATCAGGGAATTTTTGTGAGCGCGTATTGCGGCGCTGTGGAGAGCGTGGCAAAATCGCCTCAATTTGGCCACTCTGGTGGCACTCAGGATTGAGAGAGTAGTGAAAAATCCGGTGTGCAGAGGAACATTGGCAGTGGTCAGCGAGCAAAAAGCCGTAGCAATGTGGTTTTAGCCAGAAAACGGCTTTTTGGCGATAAAAGATCAATCCATTTGAGCTCGTATTGGTTGCGTGGAGGTGGTCTTTTTTCACTTTTTTGAGGTCGTTTTTCGTTTTTTGAGGATATTTGTATGGGTTTGAATGCTGAGCATAAGCCAATGATGCTCTCCAATCGGGCCTCATTCTTAGTGGCTGGTTTCTGTATAGCCGCTTGGGCCCCAATGATCCCTTTTGTCAAAGAGCGCTTTGGTTTAGATGAGCATAACTTAGGTTTGCTGCTACTGTGTGTGGGTATTGGCTCCTTTGTGTCTATGCCAACCTCAGGTTACTTTAGCTCTAAATTTGGTTGCCGTACCCCGATTTATATATCTGCTTTTGTGGTGGCTTTATGCCTGATCTGCATTCCTTTCATCGATAACATCTACTTGCTAGGTGTAGTGCTCTTTTGCATGGGCATATCAGCGGTGGCTTTGGATGTGATCTCCAACATCAATGCCGCTTTAGTCGAGCATGTGGCTAATCGTAACGTCATGTCTGGTCTCCATGGCCTGTACAGTGTGGGCGGCTTTTTAGGTGCCACCAGCGTTACTTTCCTCTTGAGTTTAGGCATGCCTCTTCATTGGGCAGGCTTTTATGCAGCCATTGTTATCGTGGCTTTAATCCTTTTAGGCGGTCGTCATCTTTTCACTACTGTGTATGTGGACGAGATCGATGGTAAGGAAAAGCCAGAGGCAAAAACAGAATCTGCTACCGAGGCTCCTAAGAAGGAAAGCCACCTCAAGTATTACCTCCACCCAACTGTGCTGCTCATCGGCCTGATGTGCTTCATTATGTTTATGACCGAGGGCTCGATGCTCGATTGGTCGGGTGTGTTCTTACGTATGGAGCGCGGGGTGAGCTTAGAGCATGCTGGTTATGGTTATGCTGCCTTTGCTATTGCTATGACCACTTGCCGTCTCTTAGGCGACATCATTGTTACCCGCTTCGGTCGTGGCCGTATTATTTTCTTAGGCACACTGTGCATTGCGGCTGGCTTCTGTGTCGCAGTCTTTATCCCAAGCCTGTTCACCGCTCTGCTGGGCTTTGCTCTGATCGGTGTCGGTGCCAGCAACGTGGTACCTCAATTGGTGTCGATCTCAGCCAAGCTGGACGATGTCCCAACGCACATTGCAGTAACCATTGTGAATGCTGTGGGCTTCTCTGGTGTCTTGATTGGCCCAGCATTAATTGGCTTCTTAGCTCATGCTATTACTCTGCCTTACACTTATTTGTGTCAGGCAGCAGCAGTGCTGTGTGTGACCGTAATGAGCTATTTACTGCTCAAGTCCTTAAAGAAAAAGATGCCTGACGTGGTTAGTGCACAAAAGTAAGCTGTCCAACCTGTCTTTGGTAGCCATAAACGTAAGCTTATGAGCCAAATGTGCTGTGCTCCTCGCTTGAGCAAATTTGCAATAAGAATGAGGAGTGCAGCCAATTTCCTAGCTCAAAATGTATCAAGTTGAGATACAAAGAAAACGTTTACAAATAGGCTCCTCTATCTGAAACTAAGCGCTAGGCAAGCTCAATTTGTGTTTTGCCCTGTTGCTTTTAGGCATGAGGTTTGAGGCGGGGTGTCTGGCAGTGTGAGCTCTGCTTCACTACTGATAGCCCTGCTCGCAAGATCTCGAGGAGGAGATGCTTATGCTTATGTCTAACGATTTCTGCGTGTTTTTGACTTTATTTCTGGTGATCTTTGGCTGGGGATGGGCAATACGCGAATTTTGTCGGCAACACTATTTTCGCTTGTGAACTTTGGCTTACAAGCGCTCACTGGCAAATTGCCAGTTTTGTCTAGATTGGCCCTATGCGGTTTTGCTGCATAGGGCTTTTTTCTTTTTTGCGGACAGAAAAAAGCCCCAAGCTCAGAGAGCATGGGGCGTAGAGCTTAAGGCAGTAAGCAGGGGCAGAGGCAGAGGCCTCTGCCCCTGCCTCCGCCTCTACCTCAGGGGCTTGCAAGGCAAGCGTGCAAGCTTGCAAGCTTGCAAGCGCGCTTGAGCGCATGCAGGGGCTTTGTCCCTGTCTTGCTAGAAGATACTGCCTTCGTCAGTGACGTTAGAAGAATCGATACCCGTATTCTCCACGCTCGTGGCAGCAGCACCATCATCGATAATGCGCATACCTGGCAGTGCTGGTTCTGTAATGCCGCGATTGTAGGTCGAGACTAGACCAGCAGGGCGCGGAATTGGCGCTGACTCCACACCGTTTTGTGCGTTCTTAAAGAACTCAGCAAAGACTGGCAATGCAGTAGCACTACCACCTTCGGAGCCACGAATACGTGAGTAGCCTAAGTCACGGTCGTTATCAAAGCCCACCCATGCGGTTACTACTAAGTTGGCGTTAAAGCCCGAGAACCAAGCATCGTGGACGTTATTGGTCGTACCTGTTTTGCCATAGAGGTCGTCACGGCCGGTGACGGATGCAGCGCGCGCACCAGTACCCCAGTAACGCTTAAAAATGCCCATACCACCGTAGATATTGGTGTGCAGCAAGGTCGATATTAAATAAGCATGTCCGTGGCTTAAGATCTGTGGCGCATGTGGATTTTCTGGCTCCGGTTGAGCCAAACGGTCTAAGTCCATCAAGATCACGCCCGAGGCGGCCTTTGGATCATTTTCTGGGTTAGAGAGTAAAGCTTTTTGCGCGGCAACTGCGGCATTAACAGCAGCTGCGGCTTGAGCAGCTTGGGCTGCTTGATCTTCACCGCTAGGAGGCAATTGCTCAGGTAGAGCCGTATCAACGATAGGATCCGTACCATCAGGGCTCATTCCAGCTTGCGAGGCTTGGGCAGCATTCAGCTGAGCTTGAGCTTCCTGTTGCTTATTTTGTAAGTAGCGAAGTACGTATTCTTCAAAGTTGTTAACACGCTCGGCTGTGTCTAACTCTTCAGCGGTTGGTGTATAGCCTTTTTTGTAGGTCAGAGCAATGGAGTTCTCGACTACATCAGGTAGATCTGGTTGGACGTATTTAGGGTGAGCTTGATAGAGCAATTCACCACTTTCAAGCTCAATACGATCGATCAGATATGGGGTCAGACGATAACCACCATTGGCAAAGGAAGCATAGGAGCTTGCCACCTGCAAAGGGGTTAACTCTACAGAGCCTAAAGCCATGGACTCACTTTGCTGGAAGCGTGGTACATAAATACCAAATTTGCGCAGGTGCTCGACCGCATTGGCTACACCAACGTGGCGAATGGTGCGGATAGCAATGGAGTTCTTGGATTTGGCCAAACCTTCACGCAAGGTCATGAGACCTTCAAAGCGGTTAGGTGAGTTACGTGGTTGCCACCAGCGGCGTGAGCCCACATCCCAAGTACGGATTGGCTCGTCAGGAAGCACCGAGTTTAAGGCAATACCGTAAGCTACAGCCGATGAGTAGATGAATGGCTTGAAGTTAGAGCCAGTTTGACGCAGCAACTGTGTGGTGCGGTTGAATTTGCTCTTTTCAAAGTCAAAGCCACCCGACATAGCACGCACGGCTCCGGAGCGCGGATCAATAGCGATCAGTGCACCTTCAACATCTGGTAATTGCGTTAAGGTTAAGAGGTCGTAAGTGACTGGCTCTTCATTACGCTTCTTTGGCTTAGTGGTCACTTGTTGCACATAAGTGAAGACTAAGTCACCTGGCAGCAAGAACTCGCTTGGGTAATTTGGAGCACCACCTTGGTTACGATCAGTCTTAAAAGCGCGAGCCCAGTTCATGCCTTCCCAAGTTAGTGGTAATTGCTCACCTGTCTGGGTTAAGAGCACAGCCATCTTGTTGCTATCGTCTACCGAGAGCACTAAGGCAGGCTTGATACTGCGCAGCTTGTCTTCCTTGGCAATGCGTTCTTGCAGTTCCTCGTAAGTAAAGGCACTGAAGTCTGTATTCACAAGATGCTGGCTATCGACCAAGGCGGCAACCTGTAAGTAGTCGTAACTTTGGTTAGCCTTAGTGTATTGGTCAATCAAGGCCTGACGGGCACTCATAATGACGCCATTGTTGGCGTTAGCGTGAGCACCATTCTTCTCAGTTGGTAACTTGGCGCTGCCTTGGGTACCACGAGTGGTATCAAAGATGTTAAACAGTGGGCCGCGATAACCATGTCGCACGTCATAGGCTGTGATGTGCTTAAAGAGCGCGTCGTGAGCGTATTCTTGGTAGGCAGAGTCAACTGTGGTGTAGATCTTAAAGCCCTTAATGTAGGCTTCTTCACCATACTTGTTGAGCACAGCCTGACGCACTTCTTCGGCTACATATGGAGCATAGGCCTCAAGTGGAGCCGAGTGGAAAGTGGCTTTAGATGGAGCAGCATCAGCTTCTTGGAACTCCTCTGGGGTGATGAAGCCTAAAGTCAGCATACGCTGCAGCACTAAGTGGCGACGCTCTTTGGCACGCTGCGGATTAGTGATTGGGTTTAAGGTAGATGGTGCCTTTGGCAGACCGGCAATAGTGGCGATCTCGGCTAAGGTGAGCTCATCTAAGCTTTTGCCGTAATAGGTTTGAGCAGCAGCAACTACACCGTAGGAGCGGTGGCCTAAGGCGATCTTGTTTAAGTAGAGCTCTAAGATCTCTTGCTTGGAGAGCACTTGCTCCATACGCCAAGCAATAAACATTTCTTTGATCTTACGCTCAATAGTGCGATCGCGGGTCAGGAAGAAGTTACGAGCCACCTGTTGTGTGATAGTAGAGGCACCTTGTGAGGCACCACCAGAGGTCACAGCTACAGCCACAGCACGTAAAATACCGATAGGATCCACGCCTGAGTGCTCATAGAAGCGGCTGTCCTCAATAGCAAGGAAAGCCTGCTGCATCTTAAGCGGGATCTGATCTAGAGATACTGGGATGCGCTTGTGCTCGCCAAACTCGCCGATGAGCTTACCGTCTTGGGTATAGATCTTCATTGGCGTTTCAAAGCTAACATGCTTGAGCTCTTTGACATCTGGCAACTCATCTAAGGTCGAATAATAGGCAGCAGCTACTGCGCCGCCGCTCATTGCGACGCTAAATAAGCCCGCCCAGAATGCGAACTTACAGAGTTTGTACACTCGTATTAACACACGACTGCTCCTGAAAAAGCGAAAAAATTAAACGTTATATTTTAGCAAAATAGCCCCCTGTGCAAACGACATGGCTGTGGTTTAGGGGCAAAAATCCAAGGAATATACAGCGTTGCTGCTATGGCCATAGCCGTAGCAAGGGTCTAAGCCAAGGCCGAAGTTTGAGGTTAGAGCGAGTCTCTTAGCGCTGCACATCCTATGCCTTAAGACTAAGGCCAGAGCAGGCCAAGGCTATGCCTTGGTCTTACGACGAGCAAGCTTGCGTTGCGGTGTATTTTGGCCTGCTGGGAGGCCTTGAAGATAAGCCCCGCGCTGGGGCAATGCGCAACTAATTGGCTTTTTGCCAATGTTTTCGGGCACAATGGTCATTATTTAGGATGAGCATCGCTATTGTGCTTGTCTAGCTTAAGGACAAAGAGCCATGGGAATAGCCGTGCTTTTTGTATGCTTAATTTTTGGTGGAAAATAGGACATTTGTATGGAGCTGTCGCGCGCTGTATTTTTAGTAGGCCCCATGGGCGCTGGTAAGACCACTGTGGGGCGGGCGCTGGCCAAAGCTTTAAACGGTACTTTCTTAGATCACGATGATCTGATTGTGGCACTGGCTGGATGCTCCATCCCAGAAGTCTTTGCGCAACACGGCGAGCCTTATTTTCGTCAGTTAGAGCATGATTGTCTGGCTGCCTTACTTGCTCACGATACTAGCCGTTTCAGTACAGAACAGCTGCAAGCTGCGATGCAGCAGGTGGCTAAGCAGTATGCAGTGCAGCAAGCTGTTGTGGGTAGTCAGCAACCAGTGGTGATTGCAGGTGGCGGCGGCATTGCTGGTCGTGAGGATAACCGTGCTTTAATTAAAGCTCACAGTCTTTGCCTCTATCTGCATTTGCCGGTTGAGGTGCAGTATTTACGTGTGAAAGACGATACCAATCGTCCTATGATCCACGTCAGTGACATTAAGGCTCGTTTACGAGATCTGATGGAGCAGCGTGATCCACAATGGCGTGAGATCGCCTCCGCAATTGTTGAGACAGATAACAGCGTCAAGGAGATTGTGGCTCAATGTGTCTCGACCTTGTCGGATCTAAACCAGCAAGCACAGGCTTAGTGTAGGTAGCGTATTAGGTAGCGAAGAGGATATGGAGGATATAGCCGTGGAAAAGGTACATATCGCTTTAGGTGAGCACTCTTATGATATCGTGATTGGTCGTGAGCTTAATGTAGGCGAGCTGATGCGCGCTGCCTTACCTAAGACTCAAGATCTGCTCATTGTCTCTAACGAGACCATTGCGCCATTGTATTTAGCTCAGCTTAAGGACAAATTGCAGCCTTTTGGCTTTAAGTGCCGTGAGTGCATCCTAAAAGATGGTGAGATCTATAAGACCGTCGACAGCTATATGCAGATCATGACTACGCTGCTGGATGATAACTTTGGTCGTGACTGTGCTTTAGTGGCCTTAGGTGGCGGTGTAGTGGGTGACATTACTGGTTTTGCGGCTGCAACCTACCAGCGCGGTGTGGACTTTGTGCAGATCCCAACCACTTTATTAGCCTTGGTAGATTCCTCGGTTGGCGGTAAGACAGCCATCAATCACCCACAAGGCAAGAATATGATCGGTGCGTTCTACCAGCCAAAGATTGTGCTTGCTGATCTGGATTACTTAAAGACCTTACCACCACGGGAGCTGGCTGCTGGTATGGCCGAGGTGATTAAGTATGGAGTGATCCTTGATCGCGAGTTCTTTGATTACCTAAAGGATCATGCCGATAAACAGGATCTTGATCTGGCCTATGTGGTAAAACGCTGCTGCGAGTGGAAAGCCTATGTGGTTTCGCAGGACGAGAAGGAAAAAGGCCTGCGTGCGCTTTTAAATTACGGTCATACCTTTGGACATGCTATTGAAGTGGGTATGGGCTTTGGTACCTACTTACATGGTGAAGCTGTGGCTGTGGGTATGGTGATCGCCGCTTATGTCGCTACTAAGACTAAGGGCTTAAGCCAAGATGAGCTCCAAGAGCTAGTAGACGTGCTGCCAAAGTACAAACTGCCAGTGATGATCCCAATGCAGTTACAAGGCTCAGATTTTATTGCCCATATGCACCATGATAAGAAGGTGAAGCAGGGCAAGATCAACTATGTGTTGCCAACTGCCATTGGTAAGAGCGCGGTCTTCAATGATCTGCCAGATCACGAGGTGCGGGCTTACATCAACGAGCTCAAAGAGCAGCAGCAACAGGCTTTGGCTAAATAGTCTCCACAGCAACAGAGCGTGGCCCTAAAAGCTTTTGAGTTGCGGTGAGCGGCAACGGCCACAGTGGGCTCCGCTGGAAACCAGCTGGAGTGGGGCCAGCTGGCAATGAGCCAGCTGTGGCCGTGGCCTCAGCTTTGGCTGAAAGGCTTGCTGCATGGATTACATGCTGATTTTCGTTTGCTGTGGCTCAGCTAATATAAGGTGTTTAGGCTATTCTTTGGCTTTTGCCATGGGGTTGCGATAGAATTTGGGCAAAGAGTCAGCTCGCTTGAGCTTTTTTGTTGCGAGGTGCTTTCTGCGTTTGTAGGCGGTAGCGGATGGATGTTGAAGAACTGGCGTCATTAGAAAGCCAAAAAAAGTTTTGTGCTGAACTAGTTGATCTAGTTAGCAAAGAGAACTTCGTGCTCTTAGCCGGTGAGCGCGGATCGGGTCGTACTGTCCTGTGTGAGCAGGTGGTAAACGAAACCGACTCTAAAATGCGTGCGGTCTTTATTCCTTGTCATAAAGATATGCAGTTGCAGCGTTTACGTGAGCTCTTTTTGCAGCAATTGCTGCCTAATATGGAGTTTGACACTAACCTCAACCTGCCTGACTCCTTACTCAAAGTGCACATCCCTCACAACAATAAGATCTTAGTCGTGGTGGATGATGCTGATATGGTAGTCTCATCGTTCTTCAATGAGCTGATGGCTTTGTATGAGCAATTTCTTGGGCAGGGGCGTTTTTCCTTTATCCTTGTGGGACAACCACTGTGGGCAGAGGAAAAAATGCAGCAAGCAGAGCTTCACTCTAAAACTCACGTTACTTTAAAGCAGATTCCTCCTCTGAACCTGCAAGAATCTATGGTGCTAGCTCGGCATGTATTTGCGCTTAACAACACCATGCAGATCTACAAAGCTTTGCAACAGCGCTTACCTGAGCGTTTGACCGGAGCTAAGGGTAACATCAGTCGAATTATTGCCATTACGGAGAAACTTATGAAAGAGCCGACTGTGCCACAGACTAGCCAAGATGTCGGGCGCAAGAACAAGTTGCAGATCAACAAAACCAAGAAAAAGAGCAGCTCCGTAGGCATTTTTGTCACTATCGTTTGCATTTTCATTGTGGTCTTGTGTCTTGTCCCTGTGTTCTTTGGCGGTAGCTTCTTCTCTGATGATGAAGGTACAGGAACCCAAGCTCAAGTGGCTAACGAAAACTCGTTATTACTTGATGAGGGTAACAATAGCTTTGATGAAAGCACTGCTTTAGACGATGGTTTGCTGCCACCTACAGTTAGTGGTGGTATCGATGCTGAGACTACTGAGCGTCAAACTGAGCATTCTGTTACTTTATCTGGAGAAGAGTTAGAGCGGATAGAAGGCGGAGCCAATGGCTCTGGCTATCCCAGGGGAGTGGACAGATCTGTAGCTCAGAACGCAGCTGCTCAGCAGGTGGCAACCTTACGTCGTGAGGATAACCGCAATCATTTCCGTCCAGACGCTCATGCTCAGGAAATGACCACTGTTGATGTCAGCGCTACCCAGCAACAGGCTTTACTGGCACAACGTCAGGCAGCCGCTGCCGCAGCAGCGCTGGAGCGTCAGCAGCAAGAGTTAGCCGCTCAGCAAGCCGCCGCTCAACAGGCCGCTCAACGTCAGCAACAAGCTGCTGCTCAGCAAGCTGCTCAAGCTAATAACAGCCAAAATCGACAGGACTTAGATCGAGCTGCTCAAGACAAGATCGCAGCCGATCGTGCTCGTGCGCAAGCTGCACAGCAACAGCAGGCTAATAACCAGCAGCCTGCTCGCTCGCAGCAGCAACAGCAGCGCCAACAGCAAACTGCTGCCCAGCAAGCCACACCACCACGTCCTACCTTGCGTGCAGGACAGGTCATTAACCTTGCTGATGAGCAACGCCAGCAGCGTGCTGCGGCACAGCGTCAGCAGCAAGCACAGCGTCCTGCTACAGCCTCACGTCCAACTGGTCGTGCTGTAGAAGGTAATATCAATGAGGTGCGCGCGATCCCTGATAGTCACTTCACCGTGCAGATCGTGTCCTCATCTAGCCGCGCTAATATTACTGCTGCTGCCCAAGGTTTATCCGGTCGTTATTGGATTTTAGAGACCCGCTATAACAATAGACCGTGGTATATCTTACTGTCTGGCGATTACGCCTCTCGTGATGCGGCTCAAGCTGCTGCCCGTCAGATTCCGCAATCGGTATCGCAAGGTGCAACTCCTTTTGCCAAGCGCATCATGGATATCAAGCCAGAAATTCGCTAAACAAGCCTTTGACCTCCTCTGAGAGGAGGTCAGTCTCGCCCAAGCTGCAGCTGCATTAGCAGCAGCTGCTGCGGTGAGCAGAGCTCAATCTTTTTTGCCTTTTGAGGGGTAAGGGATGGACAAGAAGCATTTATTTGCCGGTTCGATCCTCTCGGCCGATTTAATGGATCTGGGCCGTGATGTGGAGCAGGCCTTAGAAGCCAAGATCGACATCATTCACTTTGATGTCATGGACTATCACTTTGTGCAGAATCTGACCTTTGGCCCAGGCCTGTTAAAGGCAATGCGCAAGCGTTTTCCTGAGGCCGTGATTGATGTGCACTTAATGGTGACGCCAATTAATGAAAAGATCCTCGAGGACTATGCTCACGCCGGTGCTTCGATGATCTCTTTCCACCCTGAAGCCACCCCTCATGTGGATCGCTATCTGTCTTATATTCGTGAGATGGGCTGCAAGGCAGGTTTAGCCTTAAATCCAGGCACAGATCCAGGTCTGTTACGCTATCTGTGGGATCATTTAGACTTTGTGCTGGTGATGACCGTCAACCCCGGTTTTGGTGGACAGAAGCTGATCCCTGCAACCTTACAAAAGGTCACAGATGTAAGACGTATGGCCACAGCCGCTAACGTCAAGCCAATGATTGAGGTTGATGGTGGCGTGGCTCCACAGACTGTGCAGGCTTGTGCAAAAGCTGGTGCCAATATCTTTGTGGTGGGCTCGGCTTTCTTTGCTCAAGATGACTACCATAAGGCTTTAGCTGATCTGCACGCAGCCTTGCAAGAATAGTGTTTGTCCCTGTTGCTCTTGTCGGAGATCTCCATGGCCTTAGAGCGTAAGCCTCAAGCTATTTTGTTTGACTTAGACGGTACTCTCGCCCACACCTTACCTCAGCTTAGCCTAGCTGTATCACGAGTGGCAGAGCACATGAATTTGCCTATCCCTGACAAAGAGACCATGAGCTCTTTTGTGGGCAATGGTGTGGCTATGCTCTTGGGCCGCGTGATCCTCGGACGACACGACATCAGGTTAGATGAAGTGCCTGCAGATAAGATGGCTGAAGCGCGTCAGCTCTTTAATGTCTTCTATCGCGAAGGGTTAGCTCAAAACTTTGAGGTCTACCCTGGAGTCGCTGAGGGGCTGCAATACTTTTCTGAGCAGGGAATAAAGCTCGCTGTAGTGACCAATAAGCCACATATCTTTGCATCCCCGTTGATTGGCTTTATGGGCTTGCAGCCTTATTTCAGCGAAGTCTTAGGCAGCGAGGTTTTAAAAGAGCGTAAGCCTGATCCTAAGCCTTTGCTTTACGTTTTAGACAAATTAGGAGTAGCTCCAGAGCATGCTTTGATGGTGGGTGATTCCATCAACGACGTCAAAGCAGGGCAAAATGCGCATACTGCTACGGTAGCCTTTACTTATGGTTACAATGGCGGCTACGACCTACATACATGCTGCACTCCTGATTATTTGTTTGACCATTTTTCAGACCTCACGGCCTTAATTAAGAGCCTACCGTAGGCTTAGACTGCGCAGGGCAGCGCAGTCCCGCATGGCACAGGTTGTCACCAGTAGCGGTGCCACTGGTTGCCACCAGTAGCGGTGCCACTGGTTGCCACCAGTAGCGGTGGCACTGGTAGCTGGGCTATCGGTACTTGCTACCGCTAAACCTAGAGGCGGTGTGCTTGGTACCGGATAGAAGTGAGGCAGGTTGGGACAAGGTTTTTTCTTCGTTTAATTTGAGAGAGCGCTGAGTGCTGCCGTGAGGCAGGAGATCGCGCTTTGATTTGGTATGGCAAAAGACATCATTTTTTCTGGCATTCAGCCATCAGGTGAACTTACGATCGGTAACTTTGTTGGTTCCCTGAGAAACTGGGTGGAGCTGCAAGATCAGGCTGATTGTATTTTCAGCGTGGTCAATGAGCACGCTATTACCGTGCGTCAAGATCCAAAAGTGTTACGTGAGAACACTTTTAATACTCTGGCTTTATTCCTTGCCAGCGGTATTGACCCTAAGAAGTCCATTATTTTCTTGCAATCGCATGTTCCTGCCCACTGCGAGCTGGCTTGGGTCTTAAACTGCTATACGCAGATTGGCGAGTTAAACCGCATGACCCAGTTTAAGGACAAAGCCAAGCGCTATGCCAATAACATCACTGCCGGTCTTTTCAACTATCCAGTGCTGATGGCCGCTGACATTCTGCTCTATCAGGCTAACAAAGTGCCAGTAGGTGATGATCAGCTGCAGCACATCGAGCTCACCCGTGATATTGCTGGTCGCTTCAATAGCCTTTATGGTGAAACCTTTGTGTTACCTGAGGGCATGCTGCCAAAGGCTGGTCGTCGTCTGATGTCGTTGCAAGATCCAACCAAGAAGATGTCCAAGTCCGACGACAATCCAAAGAATGTGATCCGTATGCTCGAGGATCCAAAGTCGATCTTAAAGAAGATCAAGAGCGCTGTGACTGATATGGATAATCCACCATTGGTGGCTTTTGATTGGGATAAGAAGCCTGGTATCTCTAACCTCTTAGAGCTCATGAGCGCTGCTACCGGTCGAGAGATCCCAGAGCTTGTAGAGCACTTCAAAGGCTCGATGTATGGCTCCTTTAAGAGCGAGGTTGGTGAGGCTGTGGTGGCCTTATTAGAGCCAATTCAGCAGCGTTATCGCGAGATCCGTAACGACGAAGGTTACATGCAAGAGATCTTTGAGCAGGGTGCTGCTAAGGCTGCAGAGCGTGCCGCTAAGACCTTAAAGGTGGTCTACGACAAGATCGGATTTGTGGTCTATTAATCAGGCCTGATTAAGAAAGGAGCCGCGCATGCAGGCTCAAGAAAGGGGGGATCTGAGATCCCCCTTTTCTTTTGGAAAACACGCCAATCCTGCCAATGCCAGCTGCTAGCTACCAGCTACCAGCTGGCAGGGCTGGCAGGGCAGCCCCATAGACCGCTAGGCCTATGGGTTGAAGCGCAGAGCGTGAGCCTGTCCGCTTTGAGCGCAGATCTGGCCATCTCGCACTACTTGCACGCCCGAGGCAATGGTGTGGGCAATACGACAAGTAAAGGATTGACCCACAAATGGCGACCAGTGGCACAGCGAGATAATGTCGTCCTCGTGGACGGTATAGCGCTCGCGTGGATCCACAATGACCACATCAGCAAAATTACCTTCCTTTAAGCTGCCGCGCTTTTCAACGCCAAAGCGAGCGGCCACATTGCAGGTGGCGGCCTTAATGCCTTCTTCAAGGGAGATTTCGCCGCGCTTAAAGAGATCAAAGATCACTGGCAGACTAAATTGAACCGAAGGCAGACCAGAGGCTACCTTAAGATAGTCATTGCTTTGCTTGACTGCAAGCTCGTGAGGAGCGTGATCAGTGCCAATGGTGGTGAGAATGCCGCGACGTAAGCCTTGCACTAAGGCCAGACGATCAAACTCATATTTGACGGCTGGATTACACTTTAAGAAGCCTTGGAGTCGTGGGTAATCACTCTCATTAAAGAAGAGGTGTGGAATGCACACTTCAGCCGAGATCTGACGGTCGTGGATCTCCTCTAAAGTGGTACGGGCAGCGTTCTTTGGGGCATATTGGGTTAAGAGCTCGACTTCATCTTTAGTGCTGATGTGCATGATGTGGAGACGAGCCTTGGTGGCCTCAGCAACGGCAATAGCTAACTGCGTAGACTTTAAGCAGCACTCACGAGAGCGGATGATAGGGTGCATATTGAAAGGAACATGCTCACCATACATCTCACGGGCACGCTTGGTATTGGCGTTAACGATAGTGTTATCTTCGCAGTGCACGGCCACAATGGTAGGGGCGGCCGCAAACATCTGCATTAAAGCGTGGTCATCATCGAGCAGTAAGTTACCAGTGGTGGATCCCATATAGATCTTGATGCCAGCGATTTCATGAGGATCAACCTTTTTGACTTCTTCGATATTGTTTTCGCTGCCACCTAAGTAGAAGCCATAATTGACGAGGCTATCGCGCTGGGCTAAAGCTTGTTTTTGGTGAAGCAGTTCTACGGTTGTGGTCGATGGGCTGGTGTTTGGCATGTCCATAAAAGAGGTGACACCACCTAATGCAGCGGCACGGGATTCTGAGGCGATAGTGGCCTTTTGCTCCATACCAGGCTGTCTAAAGTGGACGTGGGCATCGATTAAGCCTGGTAATACCAGCATGCCGTGGCAGTCGATCTCGTTGACCTCTGTGGTGTTTGGCGTGACGTGAGTGTCGATCTTGGCAATATAAGGGCCGTCGATCAGCATTTCTCCGCGACGGAAGCCGTCGGCGGTCATGATAGTGGCATTTTTAAGAGCAATTTGAGTCACGGAAAACCTCCCCAAGAACCACAAAAACATTGCTGCACCTTTGGCCCAAAAGCTAAAGCTAAGGCTAAGATAGCAGCAGTCAGCTCAGCATAGCACTTTTCTTGGATAAGAATCGTGTTCTTATGGTGACTCTAAGTTCTTGCTGCGAATTTATCGCGGCTGTCCTGCCGCGCGCCTGACGTGTTTGGCGAGCAAGATGCGCGCTTTGTGCGTACAACATACACACGCAACTGGCATGCGCTGCCAATTCGTGTCAGTGCCTAGAAAAGACAGTGGTCGAGAACCTTAGAGAGTAGGGTGGCTAATAGCTCTCACAATGGGGATGTTTTTTGTTAATTTTGTGTGCAAGGTTATATCAACGTCACTCGCGGCGGGGTAAAATCTAATTTTCGGTGGGAAGAATGTAGCTATATCCAAGCGTTGTTTGCTTGGGCTTTTTGTTTTGCGCTTCGCGCCTAGTGCCTTATTGTCTAGCTGTGCAAAGG
The DNA here is from genome assembly GCA_019114785.1 of Candidatus Anaerobiospirillum pullistercoris. GTDB lineage: Bacteria > Pseudomonadota > Gammaproteobacteria > Enterobacterales > Succinivibrionaceae > Anaerobiospirillum > Anaerobiospirillum pullistercoris. The sequence goes on from DXEV01000051.1 coordinate 16,871, forward strand.
GCAGGATTATGGCGTGAAAGCTTGTATTTGCCGTTCTTCCTGTGTAAAAAGTGAGGAGTAACGTTTTTCCTTAGATCTTCCTGCTCTGATAGAAGATCTCCGGTGAGAGTGGAGCTGTGACAGCTGCAACAATTGGATAGGAAAAAGATTTTTTCAAGATGGATAGATTCGATGAGTTAGTGGCTCCACGCTTCACAATTCGTGACGTGGTGATCCATGAGAAGAAGCGCCTGTTTGAGCGCCACTTTGCCTTAGATCTTTACCGTGTGTCTTATAAGAAGTTCAATGGCGGTACTACTAAGATCTTAGATCGCGAGATCTTTGAGCGTAGTACAGATGCCGTGGCGATCTTGCCTTTTGATCCGGTCAGTGAGGAAGTGGTCTTAATTGAGCAATTCCGCCCTGGTGCTTTAAAAGACACGGTTTCACCATGGTTAATTGAGATCGTGGCCGGTATGATCGATGAGGGTGAAAGCGAGCTGGAGGCTGCAGTGCGTGAGCTGCAAGAGGAATCTGGTCTCACCATTACGCCAAAGGATCTACACTACATCAATGCCGTCTATCCAAGCCCAGGTGGCTGCTCGGAGCGTGTGACTTTATTTGTGGGTAAGATCACTGCCTCCCATCTCCTCTCCCATGGTGGTTTAGAGTCGGAAAACGAGGATATTCGTGTCTTTAAGCTGCCAGCACGTAAGGCTTTTGAGTACTGCAAGAGCGGCCGTATTAACAATGCCGCAGCTTTGATGGCCTTGCAGCACTTACAGCTGTATTACGATGAGATCCGCAATCTCTTCTTAGCCCATGACAGCTCTGCTCATAACAAGACTCCTATCCAGCAGTCCCTGTAGCAGAGTTAGAGAGTTAAGGGGGGAATTGGCGGCCCAAAGCAGAGCTACAGGCCTATCTTCCCAGTGCTTTGGCACGAGTGCTCGTGCCATGGCTGGGCCCATGTCGTAGCACGATGGTGGCGTTGTGTTCCAGAGCGGAAAGGAACGTAAAGGAACGTAAAGGCCACAATTAAGGCCCTATGGATAATGGGCCATGGAAAATCCTGCTATGCCCTAACGCGCGTCATGCGTAAATTGTTGTTAAGTTTCACGCTGATTTCTTGCCTTAATTTTCCTTACAGAGCCAAGCATATGCTTGGCTTTGGCGTCTTTGGAGGCTACGAAAGCCGTATTTTAGCCTTTGGGGAATATAGTTTAGGCTGACGCTATTAGAGTGCAGAAAGAGCGTTCACTAATTTTCAGCTGTATACTAGAGTGTTAACCTACTAGTATGTAAGTCATAGATATACATCTTTTTTGTGTGACGCAGGCCTAATTTCTCGACAAAAATTGCTGATTTATATGTGTTAATGGCAATAGTGTTATCAGCGTAACTTTTTAGTACGGTAATTTTCGTTAAAATCAAACCCAAGTTAAGCAAGCAACTTTTACTCACTTTCCTTGGCTTGAGATGCTCTAAACCAAAAGTTGGTAGCAGTATCGGTGGTGTGGTTTTGTTGCCCGTTGTCGGCACTTGGCCCTGCATTTAGGCCAAGCCAAGCTGAAAGGTGGACAGATTTTTGGATCTGTAGTTGCTTTACTGCTGCATGGTTTGCGGTGGTAAAAAAGATCTGGCTCTTTTGGCACTGAAGATACTCACTCGCTCAGAGTATCAGCAGTAACGGATTGGTGCTTGCTCTTTCTTTGCCTAATTGAATATCAGTACTTTTTAGTACTTCATTAGTACTTTTAGTCCTTTGTGCCTGCTTTAGAGCGTCACTAAAAGAAAACAAGAGATCTCTCTTACATGCCAAACTGCATGCTCTAGGTCTATGGCCTCGAGTTTGTCCAGTGTGTAGCTTAGCTTAGTGGCGATTGTTGGTGGTATCAGAGCTTTGTTTGTGCCTGTAGTGATTAACTTGCGTTGAGGAGCATTTGCCTTAGCTGTCTATTCATAGCCTTAAGTCTGCTTTGAGCGCTTTGCGCGCCATTACCCTATAGTCATGAGTAACCCTTCTTGATACTTTTGTTGTGAGATGGAAGATGTCTAATTTCACCCTGCAGTTAAACCATGAGCCCAATCGAATAAGCGTACTGCAGCTTACTGACTCTCACTTGTTTGCTGAAGAGTCTACCAGCCTGCTGGGGGTACGTACTGCTAGCTCCTTTAAGGCTGTGTTGTCCTCCATCTTAAATCAGGAAATCAGCTTTGATTTTGTGGTCGTGACCGGAGATATCAGTCAGGACTACTCTCTGAGCTCCTATCAGCGCTTTGCCCATATGATCTCAGTGCTGAAGTCGCCTGTCTTCTTTGTGCCAGGTAATCACGATGATGGCCCTCTGATGTACCGTGTGTTCGGAGACATGGGGGTACATACAGAGCGCTCGATGATTTGTGGCAATTGGCACTTCATTTTCCTTAACTCTGAGGTCTATTCGGTGCCTCATGGTTGGGTGGAGAAGAGCGAGCTGAATTTCTTAAAGAGCGCTTATGAAGAGCATCCTGATCTCAATACTGTAGTTTTAGTGCACCACCTGCCACGACTGGTAAATAGCCGTTGGTTGGATACCCAGACCATGCACAACCAAGATGAGTTCAATAACTGCATCGCAGCTTGTCCTAATATCAAGCTCGTGCTGTGCGGTCATGTGCACCAAGAGTACGATCAGGTCTTTAATAATGTGCGCTACATTGCCACGCCATCTACCTCGATCCAATTTGAGCCTTTCTCCCATGACTTTGCTTTAGACTCTCAAGGCCCAGGCTGGCGTTATTTGCAGTTTACCGAGCAAGGACAGATCAGCACCCAAGTGTTCCGTTTACCACCTGGCCGCTTTGTGCCAGACACTGGAGTTGCGGGTTATTAGGCAAGGCCCGCTGCCAGTTATGACCGCTGTCAGCTCAGCTGTCAGCTAAGCGCGCTGACATGATGGTATTAGGCCAGAAGGCATTACATGGGCTTGTGGGCTTTTGGGTAAGTGTAGCGGGCGAGAATGGCTTGAGCCTGCCTTTGTGAGGCTCCTTTGGAGGTTGTCATGTGGATTGCTTATGTGCATGGCTTTTTGTCTGGCCCTAACGCAGTTAAAGCTCATGCTTTAAAGGCCTATATTGATGAGCACGAGAGTGATCTTCACTTTTGGGCTCTGGATTTTCCTGATACCCCGCAAGAGGCTATTGCCTCTCTCCAAGAGCAGCTTAGCGCTTGGAAAAAAGAGCATCCCCACGAGAAGATCTGTTTGGTCGGTAGCTCCATGGGTGGTTTCTTTTCTACCTTGCTGAGTGCTCAGTTTGCTTGTAAGGCTGCACTCTTAAATCCTTGCACCCATCCTCAAGAGTACTTTGAGGCCTTATGTGGCCCTTATGTGAATCCATTGACGGAGCGTCATTTTACTCTGACCCCAGAGATGCTGCCTTTCCTTGAGTCCTTAGATCGTGCCACCGTGATCCGCCCTGAGCTGTTACAGGTGTATTTAGGCGGAAAGGATCGCACCCTCGATTACCGCAAGAGTTTGCTGCGCTATAACAATTGCGATATCCGCTTCTACAAGGACGAAGATCACGCCTTTACCAACAACTTCGCTGCTTTGATTCCTCATATCATTGCCTTTGCACGCGAGATCTAAGAAAGCGCTAAGTCTTAAACCGTTAAAATGAGCCTAATTGTAGGTACGTTGATACGTGATCTGCAGAGACAATTTCCTAAGGCAAGGTATTGCACACACTACACAGCGCTTAGCATTACGGATGCTGGTGCACTGGGGCTTTAGCCCTTGTGCTTAGGAGCGAAAGGCAAGTTATGACAAGGCAAGTTATGCCGAGAACATTGGGCCTTGGGTTCATCAGTCTTTGAGCTTTTGGCTCATCCTTGGACTCATCAGCCTAGGGCGAATTAGCCTTAGGCTCAGTACTTGCCTAATGGAGTGGTGCCCATGACCAAATGCCACCACATATTCTGGTGTTAGCAGGTTGGTAGTACCGCAGCTGGATTGAGGAGAGAGCAATGCGCATTTTATTGGTGGAAGACGACGACATGATCGGTCAGGCCGTGCAGGAGGCTCTGGAAAGCAATGCCTATGCGGTCGATTGGGTTCAAGATGGAGCCCGTGCCTTAGACGCCATTTCCGAAGTGCCTTATGATTGCGCTTTGCTTGATCTCGGCCTGCCTAAAGTTGATGGCATTAAGGTCTTAGAGTATTGGCGCTCCCAAAAGATTAAGACCCCTGTGATCATCCTTACGGCCCGCGATGAGCTCCCTGATCGCGTCTTAGGTTTAGATAAGGGTGCCGACGACTATATCGTTAAGCCTTTTGAGATGCAGGAACTGCTCGCGCGTTTGCGTGCTGTGACACGTCGCCTCTTAGGTGATAATGCCGATAGCATCATGACCTACGGTTGCTTGAGCCTCAATCCTTTAAAGCATGAGGTTTATATCAAGACCGGTCGCGGCAATATGGAAATAGAGCTCACGGCTCGTGAGTTTGCCTTGCTCGAAACCTTAATGATGCGCCCTGGTGCTGTGTTCTCCCGTGATGCCTTAGAGCAACGGATCTACAGTTGGAACGATGAGATCGAATCTAATGCCGTGGAGTACATTATTTACAGCTTGCGGCGTAAGATCGGTGCTTCTTTCATCAAGAATGTGCGCGGTGTGGGTTGGAAGGTCAATAAGATTGATGACCCAACTTTAGTCTCCTCCGATGGTGGAGCCAAAGACTAAGGCTGATTAAGCCAACTAAAACCAGAGCAGGAGTCTGAGCTCGGCCTAAGACAGACTAATCAGGCTAAGCTTCAAGTTGCTCCTGTCTTGCTTGCTGTACTACGCACAGTAAGTTTTCGGGCATTACCTCTCTCTTTTTGCCTTTGCTGCAAGTAAGCATGTAAACGTATTCATAGAATCCACGACGTGGAAAGCTCTGCCTGTGGCCAGAGTAAGTAAAGCTTGCATAAGCAATATGAGCCCATTTGGGGTACTGAGAGTGGGGTAGATTTTGAGTAATAGGTAAGAAGTGCTATCCATAGAGGATAGTGCTTGGCCGGAGTATTATGACTACGAATAAGCCTGTAGAGACTCATGCAGCCGCAGAGCTTAGCTCTGAGAGCGCTGAGAAGCTCTTACGTGCAGAGTCAACTCCGCGTCCTGAGCAAGGGGCCGATCAGGCCACTAGTGTCTCTATTACCTCACACAGAGCAGCACAAGAAATCCTCGCACCCGAGGACGATGAAGACTTTCAGGCCTTTTTAGCCGAATGTGGCCTGCCACCATCCAAGCCACGCGTGTCCGCTGCTGCCGCCTCCAATGCCTCTGCCGCCTCCGCCTCTAATGCCTCTGCATCCGCCGCTGAGGCGACTGCTGTCGCCACTGTCGCAGCTGACACAGATAGTAATGCAGCTGTGCGTAAGGGGGCCTTAAACTCATCTTCTCAGCGTTTAAAGCCAGATGCTGGCGCTGAGGGCCCAGATCCAAATAACGCTGAAGATTACGCCGCTTTCCAAGCATTCTTAGCCGAATGCCACGGCACTTCTAGCGCTTCACAGGCTACTCATAGCGCAGGAGTTGCTGTCGGTGCAGCAGTAGGTGCTACAGCAAAGAGCAAAGCTACTAGCGCGCACACCTGTGGTGACACCAGTGGTGTGGGACAAGGACAAGCTGGTTCCTCCAAGTTTACTGACAATAGTGCAAGTTTAGGTAGTCATAACGCTAGTGGCAGTGCCACTGGCAGTGCCACTGGCGCTAACGGTAGCGAGCCAAGCGGGGCTGGATTTGCACCTGCCAGTGTGGCTTTAAGTGCGGTTGTAGGGGCCGCTGTGAACGTATCTGGCTTTGCTGCCGACTCATCCGACTCATCCGACTCATCCGGTGCTACAGGTGCATCTGGGGTGGCATCTGCACCGCAAAAGGCTAGCCGTCCGCGTATGAAGAGAGCGCGCCGTAAACATGAGTTTTGGCGCTCGCTACAGTTCCGCGTCATGATGATCTTTGCCTTTGCAGGCATGATCGCTACGGCTACCATGGGTGTGATGTCTTACCTTAAGTCCTATTACAACACCCAAGAGTTTATTGACGAAGAGCTCTCGCAGATCTCGCAAGTGGTCATTAACTATCGTATGGTGCTGCCTCGGCGCTGGGAGTCACCACGTCATATGCGGGAGCGGGTATTACGCCTACGTAATGACCATGGCCGTATTATTGTGGAGTATGGCACGATTGAGGTGCCTACAGGTCAAGGCCAAGATCCTCAAGGCCAAGCAGCACAGCAGCAAATGCCTCGTGGCCAAGGTATGGGCATGGGTATGGGGCCGCGCTATGGTATGCAGGGTATGCACGGCATGCACCGTGGGGCGGGCGCTGCTGGCTCTGGGGCCTATGCAGGCGCTGGTAACGCCGCTGGTGCAGGTGCGGGCTATGGTGCAGGTGGAGCTGCACCTCTGCCTGAGGACACGCTGCCGTCCATTGAGGATCTGCATCGCTTTAATTACGACATTATGATTGCGCCGCTGTATGGCCGTCCAGGTGATGCCCTTTATATTCCACCTGGGGTCAGCGATGGTTTCTATACCGTGATGGTGGCAGATCAGCGTGTGCGTGCGGTGGTGGCAACCAATTTGGTGGGCCAGCGCTTTGTGGTCGCTCGTCCTTTGAGCTCCATGGAGAACATTAATCGCCAAGCTCTGATCAGCTCGTTGTGGCAATTCCTTGGCATTAACTTGCTCTTCATACCACTGCTGATGATCTCCGTGCGCATGATGTTCTTGACCTTAAATAAGATCGCCAAGTCCTTATATAAGCGTACCGATGATGATTTAGGCCCAGTGATCCCAGAGAACAACCGTGGCTTTGTGCCATCGGAGCTCGATGGCTTTGTCATTGCCTTAAATCGCCTCTTTAGTCGTGTTAACGAGAGTATTCAATCTAAGCGTCGTTTTATCGCAGATGCCGCCCATGAAATGCGTACCCCACTGACTGCGCTTTCGCTGCAAGCTGAGGCCTTAGAGCTCGAAGATCTCTCGCCTAGTGCACGGCGTAAAGTGCAGCGCTTAAAAGAAGGTATTTCTCGTGAGCGCGAGCTGATGACGGCTTTATTGACGCTGGCACGTGAGCAAAACAGGGTGGAGCTTAATCTTGAGACGATCGACGTGTTGCAGCTGTTCACCAAGCTGATTGATGAGCAAGGACTGTTGGCTGATAGCCTCAACATCGATTTAGGTGTGGAAGGTGAAGTGCAGTACTCTATCGTCACTGATCGTCTGCGCTTAATGCGGGTAATGAGCAACCTTGTCTCTAATGCTATTAAGTACACTCCAAAGGGTGGCAGAATCGACTTAATGGCAGAGCAGTTGAGCGATGGGCGTTTGCAGTTAATCGTGCAGGACAATGGCCCAGGCATTCCGCCAGAGCATTTAAAGCACATTCTGGAGCCTTTCTATCGCGTCCATGGTGATCGCTCAGCGGTGCAAGGTACAGGCTTAGGTTTAGCTATTGTTAAGGCAAGCTGCGATAGCATTAAAGCCGAGCTGAAATTTGCTAATGCCACACCACACGGCTTGATCGCCTCAGTGATTGTGCCACCGCTAACAGCGGCTGATGCGGCTGCCGCCGCAGCTGCAGCTGCGTCTGAGGAGTCAGAGCAAAGCGGTAATTCGTAGTAGGATGGTACGTGGTGGTGCCCCAAGGGCCTCCAAAGGATAAGGGCACGAGGGGAGAGCAGAGAGTCTTCACGGCTGTGAGCCGTATGGCCTCGGGGTTGGGTGGTATTGGGGCATATGAGATGCCCCATGGAAGGGAAAGGCCTAGGGGGCCTTAAGGTTGGTAGCGGGTTACGGCTTTGACGGCCTCAGCAAAAGGCTTAGTGGTCTTGTCGGTGGTTAAATCGTATTCCCAAGTGAGTACACCACCCATGTTCATGAGATAGGAAAAGCCTTCTTTGTGCAGCTGCATCATGGCATTGCCAGAGCGACGGCCGGAGCGGCAGTAAAGCAGCACAGGGGTATTGTTTTCTTTTAAGATCGCCAGCTCGCCGTAGTGCTTGTGCAGCTCTTCTACAGGGAAGTTATAGGCCCCCTCAATGTGGCCAGCGGCATATTCTTCAGGGGTGCGCACATCGATAACTACTGCTCCATTCTTTTCCATCAGAGCATGAGCCACATTTTGGCTAACGTCCATAGGTTGGGCGCTGTAGGTAAAATCGGTTAAGAGTTGGTCACTGGCAACAGCAGTGAAAGCCGGAAACATGAACAAGACTCCGCAGGATAAGGCGAGCAGCGCCTTTTTG
>DXEV01000052.1 GCA_019114785.1 Candidatus Anaerobiospirillum pullistercoris
GCTCTACACCTTACTGCACTAGCCCAGCTCAGCTGCCTTGTTGCGGCAGCTGAGTCTCAGCCCCAAGCGCTTAAGGCGCTGGGGCCATTTCCCTGCCTATACCTTTTTGCGACCACGTCGGGTGTGAGCGCTAAATTCGGCATCAGCTTGCGGTGCCTTAGTGTTTGCACTGGCGAGCTCTTCCTCATCCTCTTCCTCGGCGCGTTGCGACTTACCTTTTGTGGTGGAGTCTGACGATGCTTTCTCTTCTGATTCCTTTGCTTGTTGCTTTGCAGCTTTACGTAGCGCTAAGCGCTGTTTTACCTTCGCTTGCCTGAGATCGGTATTTGGCCAGCGCACAATCAGCGTCTTAATAAACGTGGCCAGCGGAATAGCAAAGAATACTCCCCAGAAACCCCAGAGATTGCCAAAGATCAGAATGGCCGCCAAGATCGAAAAGGCGTCGAGGTTCATAGCCTTAGAGAAGAGCATTGGGGTGAGGACATTACTATCGAGCAACTGGATCACGGTGTAGATCACTAAGACCCACATCAGGCTAGAGCTAAAGCCAAATTGGAAGATTGCGACCAAGACCACCGGCACGGCAATGATCACGGCTCCAACGTAAGGGATCACCACCGAGAGACCCACGCCTACACCTAAAAGCATGGCGTAGTTCACGCCCATCAGCATGAAGGCCACGGTGTTGGCACAAGAAATAATGATGATGTGTAGGATCTTGCCTCGAATATAGCCAGCGATCTGTCCGTGGAGACTTGGCCAAAATTCCTTCATCAGCTTCTGGTTGTTAGGCAGCAAAAAGGTTGCAGCGCGGCGCTGCAGGCTTTGCTTGTCGTAGAGCATGAGAAAGGTAAAGATTGGCACAATGATGAAATACACCAACCAAGTAAAGGCATTAAAGACCGAAGGCATGAGCTGGGTGCGCATTAGGTCTGCGATCTTATTGGTAGCAGCGATACGGCCATTTTGCACGGATCTTTCGAGCATCTTTAAGGTCACCATGCTTGGAATAGGTTCAGGCAAGTTGACCACAATGTCGTAGATCTCATTGGCAATACGCAGGTCGAAGTCAGAGACCGTAAGCGTAAAGGTGCCATCACCACCACTTGGATTTAAGGAAATACCATTGGTGTCTAAAGGCAATTTGAGATCATGGGTAAAGGTACGTGGATCGCCGATAAATTGCCCTGCATTTACTTGCACCCCTTCGCCTACAGCTGGAGCTGGTACAACTTCGGTCGAAGCAGTGGCTTGAGCTTGCGCAGCTGTCTGGGCCTGCGCCTGCGCAGTAGCTGCCTTGGCAGCAGCCTCTGCGGCTGCCGCTTGAACCGCCTCAGCAGCTGCTTGAGCAGCAGCTTCTTGTCGGGCGGTGACCTTGGCAATGTACATATTGGTGCCAGTGGCCACAGTGCTGTGAGCTACAGTAGATAGACCGGTGCTCCGATAGCCGCTTTGGATAGAGGAGATATAGTCATCAGGATAGCTGCGAGGAGTGGAATTATCAGCAGCTCCTGAAGTGGCATCAATCTCTGTATCCTCGTTCTGAGTAGCGGATGTAGATGGATTTTTCGTAGGGGCTGCCGCTTTTTGTCCATTACTGTTTTCTAGACTAAAAGCCACAATGGAGTTGTAGAACTCTGCACCTTGCTTGATCACGTTTGGCACGATCAAGACGGTAATAAAGATCACACAGGAGCAAAAGGCGATCATCACCAAGATCGATGAGATCTGGCGCTTGATCTTGAGGGCACGGCTTAAGGCCTCCACTGGCCAGTCAAGGCAGAAAGCTAAGCAGAGAGCTACTACTAAAGGGCCGACTAGCCACATGAAGTAGTAGACGATAATAAAAGCGCAGAGCAGAACCAGCGCAAATTCAATGGTGCCAGGCTGCGAAAAGTGACGCAGATACCAGCGGCGTAATAAGGTGATCATGACATGATTTCAGGGCAGACAAAAACTGATGAATTATAGTCCAGATGGACTAAGTTTTTGCTAAAGGATTTCTGCTATTCTTTAGTCTAAGGCTCCAGATCATCAGGGATCAAAGAGTGCGGGACAAGGACAACGGCTATGGCAAAAAAGGCCCCAACTTTAGCAACAAGGCAAGAGATACAGCAACAGGCGCTAGCTTTAACTCAGCGTGGCTCGCAGCGCTGGTTGCAGTGCTGTTCGCAGTTTGCGCCACGTTTGGCCAAAGTGGCCCAAGCGCTAGTACTGAGCACGGCTTTAGGAGTGCTGCCTGCTCAGAGCATGGCTGCTGATGCTTGGGGTAATAACAATATCTTGATCCCTGAGATGGGTACCGCTGGTGCCTTAGGCATTACTGTGCAGCGTGAGATGGCCATTGGTGACTATTTCTTACGCACTGCACGCTCGATGTTACCAGTGGTAGATGATCCTGTGCTCAATGAGTATGTGAGTACCTTAGGACAACGCCTATTGTCGCATGCGGACAATGTACAATTCCCCTTTGACTTTTTTGTGGTCAAAAACGATACCCTCAACGCCTCCGCTTTCTTGGGTGGTAAGGTTGTGATCCATACCGGCCTCTTCACTTACGCTGAAACTGAAGATGAGTTTGCTTCTGTCCTTGCTCACGAAATCTCGCACGTGACCCAGCGCCATATTGCACGTTTTATCGAGGGCATGACGCGCGCCAGCCAGCTCTCCACAGCTGGTGTGGTGGGTGCTATTGTCATGACCATCTTGAATCCAGCTGTGGGTATGGCAGCGATCTCCACCACCATGGGCGCAAGCATGCAAAGCCGCATCAACTTTACCCGTGATAATGAGTATGAGGCAGATCGTATAGGTATCAACTTGCTCTACCGCGCTGGTTTAAACCCTCAGGGTACAGTAGATATGTTCCGGCGTTTAGCCGCTCAACAAGGCAACGTCAATCCTGCATTTGCGCTGCTCTTGGATCACCCTCTGTCTGAAGCCCGTATGGCTGAAGCGCAAAATCGTGTGGCCTTATTAGGGCATAGAAAGAACTCAACCAATCCTGATTATGAGTTTGCTAAAGCCCGAGTTGAGGTGCGCTATGGTCGCCATACGACCCCAGCCCAATATGAGGACTTAAAGCGCTCCTTAGAGCTCAATGTCTTTAAGCGCAGTAGCATTTACCAGAATTATGCGCTGGCCTTAACCTGCTTAGAGCTCGATCAAATTGAAGAGGCTCGCGCTTATGTGAACCGCTTACCAAAGAGCTTACAGCGCAATATGTTTGTGCTGGATCTGCTCACTGATATCGATCTCAAGGCTAAGAACCCACAGCGGGCCATTGAGCGCTTATACCCTTACTATCAGCGCAACCCACATAATCAGGTGATTGTGGCTAACCTCGCATCTGCCTATAACGAAGCTCAGCAGTACAGAAACTCTAAGCAGCTATTAGTGCAGTACTTACGCTATAAGCCAAAGGATGTGCTGGCACTCAATCTCCTCAGTGAGAGCTACGTGCATTTGCGCGATCGCTGCAATGCGATGCAAACCCGAGGAGAGATCTTTGCCTTAAGCGCTGCCTATGCGCAGGCAATGGGTATGTACAATCAGGCCTTAACGGAGTGCACCGACATGCTGACGCGTGAGCGCATTAAAGCGCGTGTCAGTGAGATCGCAGTCCAGCGCTCGTTTGATGAGAATCTAAATCGCTAGCATTCTGGGCAGGCTCAGCTGAACACCAGCTAAGCCCTCTCCTAAAAGCTCCGCTAAAGTTTGCGTTGCCAGACCATGTTAATGGTCTGGGCATGCGTGCGTACACGCATGCGGGGCATGCTGAGCATGCGAAGCATGCGCTTAGCGCGAGCTTAAGGCACCACTTGGTGCTGGGGTTCTCACAGGATTACTCAGCTGTGAGTTTGGACGATCGCTGCGCGCGCTGCTGACTGTGGTATTGAGTGGGGCACGGCCAGAGCTGCTGTTACGGAAGTTAAATGACCATGGGCCTAAGTAGGTGAAGTCACCACCATGGCGTAAGGTGCCTTCGATGTTGGTTGGGTTGGAGTTGGTGGCGATCTCGATTACGAATTGGCCATTGTCATAACCCACCACACGGGTGTCACCGTCGAAGCCGTAAGTAGCAAAGGCAGAGCGGATACCCTTAATGTCTTGCAGGGTACGGATATTACCGATGCGCATACGGACAAAGCCTTCACCTGGGCCCAGCATTTCGATATCGACGTTATTGGCCTTAAGCTGGTTGACGGTCTCTGTGCCGTGATCAAGGTTTTCTTGGAAGGTCATTAAAGCACGGGCGATGTCGCCTGCACCTAAAGTAGCGACTTCATCCATTACACCTGAGAGTGAGGAATTGGCGATCGCAATACCATCACGGTTGTAGAGATTCCACTTTAAGGTAACGCCACTCTCATTAGGTACACTGCTAATAGCAGCTGCAATGAAGTAGTCAGCTCCATAGCGAGATGAAGCCTCAGCTAAGACTTGGTCTTGGTGATCCAGCACAGTGTTGACGTTAACCTTTTGCATGTCCTCTAAGTCGAGGATAGGGAACATCAGGCGGTATTTGTAGTCTGGAGCAGCTTGCAGAATGGCTTGGGCAAAAGCACTTAAGTTTTGACCGCTGACCATGGTGAGCTCATTGACAGAAGAAGTGCCATCGAGACCGACCATCCAGACCAATACTGGATTAGAGAGGCCTTGCCACGAGAGCGCACCTTGCTGTTTTAAGATCCTCTCAGCTACTGGCAGGCTAAAGCGAACAACGAGGTTGCCCATCTCATCGGTATCGATTCCTCGGATAGCAGGGGCGATCTGATCTACTGTGATGGCAGAGCTATCACCTAAGCCTAAGGTAATGCCACTTTCTAAGCTCTTAAAGGCATCAGTAAGGGCCTGATCAAAGTTTCCGAGAACAGTGACACTGACTTCTTGTTGTTGCTCACCCATCTCAGGTTGAAGCGGGCCAGCAGCACCCATGGTGACATTGCCGGGGGCTGAGCCATCGGCTAGAGCGCCGTTTGCCGGATTTTGCTGTTCAAAGGTAAAGCTTGGGGAGCCAGCGTTTGGCGACATGCTGGTACCAGTGCTGCCCATAGCAGGGCTTAGCTGCTCAGTGATATAGCCCTGATTAGGCGTGTCTAAGGAAGTCATAGCGCCACCAGCAGCGTTAACTGTATTGGCATTGGCAGCTGGTACAGACTGCATCGTAGCCGTATTAGTAGGCATAGGGCCGGAAGCTAAAGCGCTGCCTTGAGGTGCAGGTGCAGCCACAGGTGCTACTGTGGCAGGTGTATTCACCGGAGCCGGATTAGAGGTAGCTACAGGGGCGGGCGCTGCACTAGGTGCTGGGGCTGCACTAGTCGTAGTAACAGGAGCATTGGTGCTGGCGACAGTAGGATTAGTGCTTGGGGCTGTTGCAGGTGCAGTGGCAGTAGGAGCAGGTGCTGGTGCAGCTGGCTGGGCAAACTCGATCGTGTAATTTGGACGATCGCTATTGATGTTTACAGGGGACGAAGCTGTAGCTGAAACTGGGGCTGATGTAGCAGCTACCGGAGTAGAGCTGCCAGCACTAATGCTGATGTTAGAGGCACCAACTGCTTGATTGGCGTTAGAGACGACGGGATCAGCGACTGCGACAGAGCTGAGTGCTACCAGAGCTGACGTCGTGAGAAGCGAATATTTAGAAGACAGCATAACAGGCGTCCCAAAAATTAAGGAAAAATCTGAGGTCGCGGCCCCAAGATCCAGCGCCGTTCCCATGGCACATGATAGCACAGGGGCCATTAGAAAAAGAGAGAATGTGGGGTGCTGCTATTTGACGCAATAATGCAGGAGAAAAGCGCGAATTTAGGCGATTTTTCTGAAATTTCGGATATAATGGGCGCGCCCTTTTTGGGTAGTGTTAAAGTTTTTGTTGAGGCTTGAGTTCATGGCTAGCAATTTAACCTACAAAGATGCCGGTGTTGACATAGATGCCGGTGAGGAGCTGGTGGAGCGCATTAAGGCTCCTGTGAAGCGCACTATGCGTCCTGAGGTGATCGGTGGCTTAGGTGGCTTTGGTGCTTTAACCCGTATTCCTCAAGGCTATAAAGAGCCAGTGTTAGTCTCTGGTACTGATGGTGTGGGCACTAAGTTACGTTTAGCCATCGACTTAGAGCGCCACTCTACTGTCGGTCAGGACTTAGTGGCCATGTGCGTCAATGACCTCATTGTGCAGGGTGCTGAGCCTTTATTCTTCTTAGATTACTATGCTACTGGCAAACTCAATGTGGAAGTTGCTACCTCTGTAGTGACTGGTATTGCCAAGGGCTGCGAGATGGCAGGTTGCGCCTTAGTGGGCGGTGAGACTGCTGAGATGCCAGGCATGTATGAAGTTGGTGACTACGACTTAGCTGGTTTCAGCGTAGGTGTAGTTGAGGCTTCTAAGATCATCGATGGCAGCAAGGTTAAGCACGGTGATGCTTTAGTGGCTATTGGCTCGAGTGGCCCACACTCCAACGGCTATTCTCTGATCCGTCACATCTTAAAGTTAGCTGAGGTGAAGCCAAACGAGGAGCGTTTACCATCGGGCAAGCTGGTGGCTGACGCTGTGATGGAGCCAACCCGTATTTACGTGAAGCCAGTGTTAGAGCTCTTAAAGCAGGTTGATGTCCATGCTTTAGCTCACATCACCGGTGGTGGCTTCTGGGAGAACATTCCACGTGTGTTGCCTGAGGACGCTGTGGCTGTGTGTGATGCCGCAACTTGGCAGTGGCCAGAGATCTTCTCGTTCTTACAGCAAAAGGGTAATGTCTCGACTTATGAGATGTACCGCACCTTCAACTGCGGTGTCGGTATGATTGTGGCTGTGGATGCTGCTGATGCTGATAAGACCGTTGAGGTTTTAAAGGCTCAAGGCGAGAACGCATGGGTAGTGGGTAAGATCGCTGCTCGTGCAACTCCAGACGAGAAGCAAGTCCAGATCCTGAACATGCAGGACTAAGCCTTAACAGGTTGAGCTGACTTGCTCTGGTCAGTCAACCAGACAATAAAAGGCATTCCAAAAAGACGCTCATGGCCCAGCTGCTGTGGGCGTTTTTTGTTATGAGCCCAATGCTGGGCTCTGTTGGATCAGCTTACGACTACATCTCGTTTTTCTCGCGCATTGTTTAGCCCACCTCAAAGCCAGAGAGGCATTCTCCTTTGAGGATATTCGCATAGCTGAGCTTTGCACTTCTTTTTGGGTGGTGAGAGATATTTCCACTGGCTGTCCTGATCCTATGTTTTAGGCGTTAAGCTGACCTTGGTCTTGTCCTTTTGAGGGATCACAGAAACATGCGCAAAACCCCGTCCTCTTCCGCCACCAACTCCTCTTCCGCCATTGCCTCTAGCAGCTCCTCCTCGGCCGCTGCATCCGTTTCTTCCAAAGCCAACACCACCGCTGCCAGCAAAAGCAAGAATATTTTTGGCCGTGAGCGCAAAGCCCCAAAGGCCACAAAGGCCTCTGCATCCACAACGACCAATGCAGCTTCGGCGGTAGCCGCTAAAGAGAGGTTGCAGCTTCTTATGGGATCGTCTTTTGTGGCTGATGCTGCTGATGCTGAGCTCAAGGCAAGCTCTAAAGTAGAAACAGCCATTGCCTCGGCTTCAGAGGAAAATAAGGTTTTAGAGGCAGCTGCGCTGTCGGATGGGGTTATGGAGCCAGTGAGCGCACAGCCAGAGCAAAGTGCAGCGCAAGGTGACGGTCGAGACCTTAAGGCAGGGAGTGACTTTAGCCAAGAGAGCAAAGTGTACCCAGTGGTGGTGTACACAGCAGACGAGCTCAAAGCTGCTCAAGATGCACATGCTGAGCGTATTGTGGTGAAAGGTGAATTAGCACAAAAGCTTGAGTCTGCTCTAAAAGGCTTACGCTCGCTAAGTGCATCGTCGTTAAACGCTCTGGCCTTAGTGTTAAGTGGTGCTGCGTTGTTTGCGCCTTTCACCGGTGGGGTGTCATTAGGTGCAGCCGGTACGGTTATGGGTACGGTAGGAGCTGCGCTAACAGCTACAGCTATTGCGGCGATCTCGGCAATTGGCCTGTCCTTAGTTTTTGCTGTGCTTAAGGGCTATGACGAGGTTAAGCTGGCAGGTGGTGGCTTAGAGCTTTCGATCAAGAAGAATAAGAACCAAGGCCAAGCAGATCAGGCTAAGAAGGTGCAAAAAGAGAGCGAGCAAAGCGAAGATGCAGCAAAAGCTGCCAAAGAGTCAGAGGCTAAAAAGGGAGAGCCAAAGAGCGTGTAGTCTTAGGATGCTGATGGATACAAGGCTTGAGCAGGAAAATGTAGGCTAAAGATACAGTTTTAGCGTTTCTGATTGCTAAATTGCGATAACGCGCTTATATATGCGGTTTGAGAGCGGTTTTTCTACCCAGAGTTGTAGGAAAATGTAGGAAAATATGTACCTCAGATGGCACGAGAGCGAGTCTTATGCAGCGTTGAGGCTTTGCAGAACAGCTGAGTGTAGGTCAGGGGAGTTTAGGCACAGCGCCATGCGCATGGGGCTTAGGGGATAGAGCGTTTATTGTGGTTGACAGGCAAGAAAAAGCCCAGACTCCGCTTGCAATTGGTAAGGCATACAAGTCAGAGCTGGGCCGAGTAAATGAATGTTTTTAGCTGTTAGGCTTAGCTATTACATCAAGCCAACCTGCATTTCGGCATTAGATTGGCAATCTTGCAGTACAGTGTCGATGTCTTCACCTGCGATCACGCGTTGTAAGCCTTCAGAAATGATGCTGGCAATGGCACGTGTATGAGGGCCGTAATTAACCGATGGGATTTTTGTGTTCCAATCGGCAAAAAGAGTGTAGATCTTTTGGCCACCAAAGAAAGGGTTCTCCACGTTGTTATTGGTGATCTTGGAGGTGTCTTTCAAGGTTGTGACTAAGGTGATCTTTGGCACCAACTGGTTGATCAGATCCTCGTCGGTGGCAAAGGTCTCTTTAATGAACTGCACAGCCAAGTCAGACTTATCCGAAAGGGCGTTAGCAAACCACTGGGAACCACCTAAATTAGAATAGTGGGTGGCATTAGGGACATTATTGAGCTTTGGCAGAGGAACGATACGCCATTTACCGCTTTGAGCCTCGTTGCTGGCAAGAGAAGGAGTCAGCCAGCAGCCTTGTACCACAGCAGCGACTTGATCTTGCTGGAATGTAGCAAGCATTGGTGTCCAACCAGAGTAATTCACGATCAAGCCAGCATCATGCATCTTCTTTAAGACTAAGAGAGCCTCTTTGAGAGCAGCATTGCCTGCAATAGTGACCTTAGTGGCATCGGCGTTGGTGTACCACACGCCAGCAGACTGCATCATAGCCTGAATTAGGTGCATGTCGTCTGGGTCATAGCCAAGCAGGGCAGTGCCAGTGGTTTCCTTTACCTTTTTGCCCATCTCAATAAACTGATCCCAAGTTATGTCTTGGAAATCTTCGAGGGTGTAGCCTGCCTTCTCGAAGAGATCGATGCGCAAATAGGTGGCAACCACGCCAGCATCGAAAGGCACACCGTAGTGTTTGCCCGAGGCATCAGAGGAGGCAGCAACCTTGTGATCCACAAACTTGGTGAGGTCGATCTGAGAGCCAATGTCCTTGAGGAAGTCTGGATAGCCAGTTAAGAAGTTTTGGACGCGGTAGTCTTCGATCAGCACGACATCTGGCAGAGTGCGGTAATTCTTGGCAGCTAAAGCGGTGTTGAGGCGCTGAGTCAGGTCGTTTTGTGCCATAGACTCCACACTAATGGTGACGTCTGGGTGCTTGGCTTGGAAGCGCTCAGCTGCCATCTTAGCAGCTGGAATGTTGAAATTGTCGTCCCAAGCCCACAGCTTTAACTCTGTTTGGGCAGCGGATACAGCAGTAGCTCCAAATAATACGCTGCTGCATAGAATGGTAGCCAGAGCTGACTTTAGACGCATATAAGGATCCTCCAAGAAGCAATAGGCCAATGACAGTCGAAATAGGAGCTGCAGGCCAAGAGAGTTTGTGGTCACAGGGGGCGGGCGCTGTAATTGGTGCTTGAGCGCAATGATGCGCTGTAGTGCGCTATGGCGTGCTTGGCTGGCGCAGAGTCCTTTGTGACCGAACAGGCAAAGCAGCTATTGGACTGACAGGAAATATGGTGCTGCACAAAGTCAGTGGGCAGAGAGGCTATCAGGGCGGGGCTAAAATAGCTGCACGGTCGCGCGCTGAAAAATATAGCAAATACGCGCGGCAAATAAGGGGATCTGTGGCGCAAAATGCGATGTGCCTCATGAAAAATGTAAACGTATACATTTCTGAGCACTAAGATGCAGCAAGGGGCTGGGGGCTCGTCGTCATAAGAGCGTTGAGGCGAGCGCTAAGGCTTTGAGCAAAGCAGTGGTGTAGTACAACAATGAGCACCACTGAGGCATCAACTTCGTTATTCTTGCTGAGCGTCATGTAGGGCGTGACCACGAGATTTTGGCTAAGCGTAAAGCCGCACTTTAGCCAGATTTAACCATACTGTCGAGCATCCAATAGGTGATTACCTGTGTAGGGGTTGATTGGATCTTCTGTTGTTTTGTCTGGATTGTATGTTTGGCCTAAAGAAAGGCAGAGTACGGTTGTAGCATTGACTGCCTGTAGTTGTTGCATAAGTTTGTACATGGAGTGTCCTTTAGTCACGACATCGTCGAATAAGATAATGTCTTTTCCTGCAAAGAAAAAAGGATCAATCTCAAGTTCGGTTTCTGACTCAACACCAGATATGTGTTTTGGGATTTTTTCCTTAACGATTTTGATATGATCAAAACCATTGTTTAGACATAATTTCTCACAGATCTTAGACGAAAAAGACTTAAATCGCCGATCATTACTGTCAATGGTAGAAGCAGGTATACAGACAAAAGTCAGTTTAGGGTTAGATATGCCATTATAATCGCCAATCTCTAGCACTTCTGTAACAGCATTAATAGCCCATTCTTGTTCATTCTCGTCCCCGTCTTTAAAGTCCCAAATTTTTTTGCGGAATGTTGTTACTTCTTGGGTGAAAAAATACCATTCGTGATATTTTTCAGGTACGTAGTAGTACAGAAATACATGATTAATACCGTTAATTGGTTGCTTTGGTATATTTGGGTTATATTTGTATAAGCGATCTAATTTATCTGATCTTTCTATTTCATCTATAGCTTTATCGAAAGATTTAATGATGAATGAGTTAGACATATATTTTTCTCCTTGTGTGTCTAGAATTATAGTTAGAACTAGAAGACGCTTTATATTTTTGACCGCTAGGGCCGCTATTGAAGGGAATCTCACGAGTCAAAAATCAGTTATCTATAATTTTCTTTGTGATAGCGTCAAGATAGTTATTCATTTGCTCCTCACCTTTTACACCTATGATGTAAGAAGCTCCATAATTTTTTACCAGCTCTTGGATGCCATTATTATAGTCACTCTGATTTAATTTTGGATCGTTGTATTTGACTACATAGAGTAGCTTTTTAGCAGAAGAGGCTGCTATAGCGGCGTGCATAGAGCCGCCATCTTTCCTAGTTTGAGCTACGATGACTGCTTTAGAGATACCAGCTTGAATTAGATCGCGTGCAACCAATGTATACTTTGTTGCATTTGTACCAATACTATATTCTGAAAGTAGCAACCCTTCTTGTTCGAGAATCTTGTCTGCAAGAGCTTTATTTTTTCGCGGATAGGTGGTATCTAAGCCATTGCCAAGAATAGCAATGGTCTTGCCTGTGCCAGCATCAAGAGCGCCTAGGTGAGCGGCAGTGTCGCAACCTAAAGCCAAACCTGAGACGATATTTAGTCCTCTGGCAGCAAATTTACCAGCTAGGTATTGGGTTGCGTCTGTGTATGGCTTATCAGTGTTACGTGAACCAATGATGGCAATTGAAGGTGAGGAGAGAAGCTGCAAATTGCCCTTATAGTAGATCATAATTGGGACAGCTGATCTTTTGCCATCTTTACTTCTTACATCACGTAGTACAGCTGGGTAGTTAGGATCATAGAGAGTGACCCAGTTAATACCGGCTTTTTGCGTTTGTTCTAACTTTATTTCAGCTTTTTGTAAGGCTAAGTATAAGTCGTTGGAGGAGAAAGGTTGGATGGAGCTCTTGCGCTTTATTTTAGCCAACGTAAAGAAGTCATAGAGATCATTATCATCAATGAACTCATTAGAAAGAGAACCTAGCTCTTGTACTGTTGTCTTTCCAATGCTCGGGAGAGATAGAAAGGCAATTATTTGTTTGGCTGTTAATGCCATGATGAGCTCCTACTTGATTATATAGATAAAGGTTACGATTAAGGGCAAAACAGGCGCTTGTCCTGCAATGTAAGCCCGATAAAAATCAGGCTGCATCAATAGAATATTGTAACGTGATTTGCGCTCTGTGGATCATTTTTGGTGGCCTTTAGGAAATTTTGCGCCAGAGCATCGCAGAGGAGGCAGTATGGGCCCAAAAAGACAAGGAAAGACGCGGGCCGAGGCTATTGCTGGTGCTGTGACATGCCCAGTGAGGGTGGTTTTGGGCAGGAATGGAAAGACAAAAAGGCCCAGTCCTGCGAACTGTTGAGTGGTTGAGGCAGGAGCTGGGCTGTTAGGCCCTATATGGCTATAGGGATGTTGCAGAGCATGTCTTTAGAGGCCAACCTGCATTTCAGCGTTTAGCTGAGTCTCCTCAAGAACGGTATCAATGTCTTCACCAGCAACGATACGCTGCAAAGCCTCTGACATTAAGCTATCGATTGCGTAGGTGTGTGGGCCATAGCTGATAGCTGGCACATGGTTGTTCCACTCAGCGAACTCAGCGTAGATCTTTTGGTTTCCAAAGAAGGCGTTTTCTACGTTGTAGTTGGTGATCTTGGAGGTGTCCTTAAGCGAAGTTACAAGCGAAATGGTTGGAACCAGCTCATTGAGCAGATCCTCATCACTTGCAAAGGTCTCCTTGAGGAATTGGATTGCGGCGTCAGCATTCTTGCTGTAGTTGTTCACATACCACTGCGAGCCACCTAAGTTGGAGTAGTGGGTGGCATTGGCCACATTAATTTTAGGGAATGGAACCACACGCCACTTGCCGCTTTGATCGGTAGCAGCCTCAACCGAGCGGGTTAACCAACAACCTTGAGTAACAGTGGCCACATCGCCTTGTTGGAAGGAGGTCAGACTCTGATTCCATCCGCTGTAAAAACCGACAACACCCTCATCGCTAAAACGCTTAAAGATGCGCAAGCCTTCTTTTAAGGCCTCGTTGTTGGCAATATTGACTTGGGTACCATCGGCATTGGTGTACCAGCTGCCAGCAGACTGCATCATTATGCGCAGCAGGCCTAAGTCATTTGGGTCATAGGCTAAGAGGTTAATGCCAGTGACTTCTTTGACCTTTTTGCCCATATCGATGAACTGATCCCAAGTAATGTCTTGCAGATCTTCGATCTTGTAGCCTGCCTGCTCAAAGAGATCCATACGAACATAGGTTGAGGAAACGCCAGAGTCAAAAGGAATGCCGTAGTGTTTGCCCGAGCTATCGGATGATGCTGCGATCTTGTGATCCACAAACTTGCTCATGTCGATGTGAGGGCCGAGCTCTTTGAGGAAGTCAGGGTAGCCGATCAGGAAGTTTTGGACGCGGTAGTCTTCGATCAATACGATATCAGGCAGAGAGCGGAGGTTGTTGGCACCTAAGGAGGCATTTAAACGCTGGATGAGGTCGTTTTGAGCCACATCTTCGACCTTAATGGTGACATCAGGGTGCTTGGCCTCGTAGCGCTCGGCAGCCATTTTCATGGCTTTAACGTTAAAATACTGATCCCAGCACTGCACAGTGATCTCAGTGTTGGCAAAAGCGGCAGAAGAGCCGAATAAAAGCGCACTGCTCACAAAAGCAGCAATGGCGGATTTGATCTTCATACGACAACGACCTCTAAGTGAAAACTGGTTTGTCCTTGGCTGAACTTAATTGGGTTTGGTAGAAAAAACAGGCATTCCGCAAGATAAGCGCAAGGATAGGGTAGAGCTCTGAGCACTGACAAAATCGAGAGGGCACACTTTGGGCTTTGGGGCTGAAAGCAATCTGGTGCAATCAGGATTGGGGCACTTGGCCGAGAGCAGTGAAAAGGGAGGAAAAGCTAGAAAAGGGATATCCGCTATCGGCGCTGGCATCGCGTAGCTGTGTAGATATAGCGCGGCTAAAGAGCTGAAAAGATGTTAGCAAAAAGCAGTGAAAAGATGGGATCACTCTTGCCTAAAATGAGATCGCTGTCACCGCAAAATGTTGATACGCAGCAAGAAGAAAATACGGGTAGGGGCCTAAAGACACCAAAGGCCTAAGCTTTTCAGCTTAGGCCTCAGCAATGGAGCTATATAGCCATAGCTCTATGAGTGGTTCTCCACACGAACTGTGGATTGAGATGTGCTAAGTCTTAGAGACCGACTTGCATCTCAGCATTAACTTGAGCGTCTTGCAACACGGTATCGATGTCTTCACCGGCTAAGACACGTTGCAGAGCCTCAGAAACGACGCTCTCAATAGCGTAGGTGTGTGGGCCATAGCTGATAGCTGGAATCTGATTGTTCCAGTTAGCAAAATCAGCGTAGATCTTTTGATCACCAAAGAAGGCGTTGGCTACGTTGTAGTTAGCAATCTTGGTGGTGTCCTTGAGGGAGTTCACTAAGGAGATCTTGGTGACCAGCTCGTTCAATAAGCCCTGATCCGAAGCAAAGGTCTCGTTTAAGAAATCGACAGCAGCGTCAGCATTCTTGCTGTAGTTGTTGACGTACCACTGCGAACCACCTAAGTTCGAGTATGGGGTGGCATTCTTAACGTTGGAGAGTTTTGGCAGAGGAGCTACACGCCACTTGCCGCTCTGATCTTTATTAGCCTCGATGGATGGGGTTAACCAGCAGCCTTGAATCACAGAAGCAACTTGGCCCTGTTGGAAGGTGGCCAGTAACTGCGTCCAGCCATTGTAGCTGGCTAATAAGTCCTCGTCCTGTAAGCGCTTGAAGATACGCATAGCTTCCTTCAAGGCTGGGTTGCCAGCAACAGTTACCTTGGTGCCTTCAGCATTGGTGTACCACTGACCAGCAGACTGCATCATGACACGCATAATACCTAAGTCGCTTGGATCGTAACCGATCAGGTAAGCACCAGTGGCTTCCTTGACCTTCTTACCCATGTCAATGAACTGATCCCAAGTGATGTCCTTGAAGTCATCAATGGTGTAACCAGCCTTCTCAAACATATCCATACGCAGATAGGTAGCGGTAACACCGGAGTCGAATGGAATGCCGTAGTGCTTGCCGTTGGCATCAGAAGAAGCAGCGATCTTGTAATCGACGAACTTGCTCATGTCGATGCTGGAGCCTAACTCCTTGAGGAAGTCAGGATAGCCGGTGAGGAAGTTTTGGACACGGTAGTCTTCGATCAGCACGACATCAGGCAGGGAGCGGACGTTGTTAGCACCTAAGGAGGCGTTCAAGCGCTGAATAATATCAGGCTGACCAATGTTCTCGACCTTGATGGTCACACCAGGGTGTTTGGCTTGATAGCGCTCAGCTGCCATTTGAGCAGCAGCCACATTGAAGTTTGCATCCCAGCACCAGACTTTAACTTCTGTATTGGCAGAAGCTGGAGCAGCGGTTGCGCCTAATAAAATCGAGCTACCTAAAGCAGCAGCCAAAACCGACTTAAGTTTCATCCCAAAAAATCCTCACAAAAAGCAGCAATCTCTCACCCAAAGAGCACATAGGCTTTGGTTTTTTCAGTGATACAGGTGTTTAAACATATTCTGCACCAGAGTGAGCGAGAGTTATCTCGATTGGATGCCTGCAGCTTAAGCTCCTCAGTTTTGCACGGGCAACACTGGGAGCAGCTGCAACCAATATATTGGCCTAGCCAAGTCTTATCCACCCAAAGCAAAAAACACGCAAGGCAACAAGAATGTTAGCAGAAAGAAAGCGTTTACATGTTGATTCTAAGCAGAATTTGGGATCGGCTTCACTAAAGATTTTCACAGAGAGCCATTTGTCTTGTGGTATTGAGAAAAACAGGCGCTGCCTAAAAGCTCAACTACGACTAAGACGGGGTGGGAAAGGGAAGCAAAACGCGTGTGTTTAGGATGGCTTGGTTGTCAGGGACAGGGAGAAGCCGCTTGGGGCTGGGTTTTGGCCGCAGCCCGCCTCAAGAGTGTGTGCTGGCGGGCTGGGAGGTGTTGGTGGTAAGGGCTAAGGCGTCAGCCTTAGTAGAGGGGCATTTGCAAGTAAGGTTTGGCTTGTCAGAGCTGGGTTTGGGCTCTCAACAAACTTTGCTTGCTCGTATTAGTTTTGGCCCATTTGAGGCGAGGTGAGCAAACACTCCAGACCACGGATAAAGATGTGGATAATGGTGGTGTGAACCTCTTGGATGCGATCGGCATAGCCTGAGTGTGGCACGATGATTGGCAGGTCGCATAAGCTCTTAATCTTGCCGCCATCTTTACCTAAGAGGCAGATGCTCTTCATGCCCTTTTCTTTGCAAACACGGCACGCTTCAATAATGTTGCGAGAGTTGCCAGAGGTGGAAATGCCTAAGAAGACATCGCCTTTTTTACCTACACCCTCAAGGAAGCGGGAGAAGACAAAATCAAAGCCGTAGTCATTACCCACACAGGTGATATGGCAAGGATCGCAGATCGAGACCGCTGGTAAGGATGGGCGGTTTAAGCGATAACGGCCGGTGAGCTCCTCAGCAAAGTGCATAGCATCGCACATGCTGCCACCATTGCCTGCACTGATCACCATGCCGCCATTTTGGATGCTCTCAGCCATCATATGAATGGCCTTTTCAATCACATCCTTGGTATCAGGGGCGGCAATGAAGTTATCAAAAGTCTGTCGAGACTCTTTTAAGTCGTCCATCACATCAAAAGACAGCTGTGCCATATGGCGGTCTCCTTAAGAATCAAAAAGCAAATAGTGCAGTGCCACTTCTGTCACGGGTGCAGCAGCTGAGTAAGTGCGTGCTGCGCTCCAAAGCAGAATCGTTTTGGTGTGCAGGGCAGCCTCAGCTACTGTGGCAGGAGGCTAAGAAATTAGGCACTGCTTAGTTCGAGCTAGAAAGCTATGAAGCATGATGATCGCCTAAGACGCGCTTAAGCCATGCTTTGTGGGCATTTTCGTGCTCATTTAAGGCTATTTCAAGGCCTATACATTCATCACGGGTGAGCATGTGATAAGTCGCAAGGCGTTGCTGCTCGCTCTGGCGCTTAGCAAATTCCTTTTTACCCTCTTCTTCTCCTTTGGTGAGAGCAGGAAAGTTGATCTCTGGGCTCCAATTAGAGACACAAAAGCTATTGCCATTGTCGTCTGTGATCGGTTTCTTTTGGGCTAATCCCAACATGGTGTAGAGATGCTCGGCATGACGCTCTGGCTCTACGCCCATGATTGGTAGACGGACACCATTTGGTCTGATCCAGCGGGCACCTTCAGCTTCAGCCTGATCAATGGACAGATTAAAGTCACTTTGTCCACCGGTCATGGCCAAGTAGACTTCAGCTAGCAGCTGAGCGTCAAGCAAAGCGCCGTGTTGCACACGGTGCGAGGCATTTACACCAAAGGCTTTACACAGAGCATCAAGGTTAGCTTGGTGGTTTGGATAGAGCTGCTTGGCTAAGAGCACTGTATCCACGACTGTGGCCATGTCTTTGATACGCTCAGGAATGGCCATTAAGCTAAATTCATAGTCGAGGAAGGAGATATCGAACTTGGCGTTATGGATGAGCAATTCGCTACCACGGATGAAGTCGATAAAGTTAGCGGCTATTTGTCTAAAGGTAGGCTGATTTTGCAGCATTTCCCAAGTCATACCGTGGAGTTTAGCAGCTTCATCATCGACAGGACGCTCAGGGTTTAAGTAGCAGTGGAACTCACGGCCAGTCAGCTTACGATCAATGATCTCTACGCAACCAATTTCAATGATGCGGTGGCCGTCGACGATATCGACATCATTACCCTTACCGGTAGTTTCCGTATCGAGAGCAATCTGTCTTTTGATCCCCATTTAACCCCCAAGACTCGAGACTATGGCCAAGACTAATACTAAGTCCTTGCCAGGCTCAAGAGCAAAACACAAAACCAGAAACAAACAAAGACAGCAAGCTCGTCTACATCTGAGCTAAGAAGCTCAGACAGGAGCACCATCATGAATAGCATTTTATGCTGAATCGGCTTTTAGGCCAAAGCAAATGCGCTACTTTCGCATTTTTCTGCGCTTGCTGTGTATGTTGCCAAGATGTGGTGGTAATAGTCTGTTGGCTTATGGCTGCCTATAGCAGCCCATGGCGGGCAATGGCTGGCAATGACAGGGCTTGCTGCCCAAAGGCCACTTGGACTCAGCTCTTGCTTTCGGTGGGAATAGCTTGCTGCAAGGAAAAGCAAAGCAAGGAAAGGCAAGAAAGAAAAAGCCAGAAGAGTTGGGCTAGCGAGGTGATTGGGTTGGGGTTGGCGGTTGTAGTGGGATCTGCGAACAGCGAGCAGAGAGCAGGGGGGCGGGAGTAGCTCGCTGCGTCTATGAGCCTGATGGGCTTATTGCTGCAAAGCCATATCGGTCTTGGCTTTTAGACCTAGTAAGAGACAAATTTTGGCTTATACATCAGCTTTTTGCGGGGTCTTGTCTGACAAGCTTTGCCCAAAAATTTTGAGAGCTAGATCACGTTTGCTATAATGCCATCAACGCAAGAAAAAGGATCTGTTTGGCTTATATTGGCGATTTTTGCTGAGTAACAAAAACGCCCAAAAGTCTCACAAGCTAACGATTGCAGCTTGCTCCTACATTTAAAGCTACAGGAGTTAGCGGCATAGATAGTAGGCCTTTCTTGTATAATCCAAGAAAGGACGTTAGATCCTTCCTTGTGACATCACTGACGTAAGTCAGGGGTGATTCATTGTTCAGGGCGTGTCTTCACCCAGATATCGAGCTCAGGCTGAGCTCTTATGCAAAGACTCAAGCCACTCCTAAAAGCTCATCGACTGATCAAGTACAGCAAAGCCAGGTGCGTGCATCACGCTCCCGCGTGGATCGCGCTAAGATTGAGGACAGCCCATGGCATACGTAAAGATTTTCACCGACGGTTCTTGCCTCGGTAATCCAGGCCGAGGTGGTTTTGGTGCCATTCTCTGCTGCCAGTCTTCTCAGAGTAAAGAATCTTATAGCTGGGAGCTGTGGCAGGGCTATCGCCATACTACCAATAATCGCATGGAGCTGATGGCTGTGATTGCTGCTCTGAGCGTTTTGCGCAAAGACGTTGCAAGTATCGAATCTATCGACCTAACAAGCGATAGCAAGTACTTAAAAGACGGGATCACAAAGTGGATCCATGGGTGGAAGAAAAACGGTTGGTTGACCGCAGCGAGACAACCAGTGAAAAACGTCGACCTCTGGCGTAAGTTAGACCAACTGGTAGCTCAGCATCAGATCAATTGGCATTGGGTTAAAGGCCATGCCGGTCATGCGGAAAATGAGCGCTGCGACAAGTTAGCAAGAGATGCAGCTCAGAGTTCGGAGCTGCTTGCAGATGACGGATTGGTGAGATTTCAGCACCGTGAGTGCTAATCACCACAGCAAAGCAAAGGTGTAGCGGACAGAGCTAGCGCAGCTGTTCTGTACTGCTACCAATCTTGTTTGCCACTGGGTCAGGGAAGAGCCCAGTTCACAGATTTTTGGCCAGCTCGGGAGAGAGATGAGTTGGCTTAAGCTTATGGTTTAGAACGCGCACCATACGTCAGATAATGGCTTGTATAAGCGGTTTTTTGGCTTGCTGTGTTGCAGCAAAAATTTTGCTACTTCACGGCGACGGCGTTTTAGACCAAGCGTTGCGAAAAAAGTTCAATCGCACCAAAAAAGGTCGCATTAAGGTCTAACTTCGGTAGACTGACAACGGTGCACAGGTTTTTTGCTATGCACGCAAGCGCTTACTTTTAAGCCTCTGGCTTTGAGGTAAGGTGAGGGTTGGGCTCTAGCCTAGCCGTTAACGTTTGTAGTGCACACTTTTTTGTCACAGGATGCCCAGCATGTTTTGCCATATGGGGCTATCTGAGGCGAATACGAACTCTACCTGTAAAGTAGGCTCTATCTGACGAGGCATTCCGGTTATTACCGGTTAAGGCTGGTTAAGTTGAGTCAGGTGTGGGCACAAAGCTTTAGGGTAGGTGATGATTAATTAATGGCGTGAGCCAAGTTGGCAAGGATGATCAAGAAAACATTTTTAGTGTTTCTCAGCTCAGTCTTATTTTTAGTGTTTGCTGTTGGCTGCTCGAGCGAAGGCTCGGGTGATAAGAGCGCCTTTAAGCAAAGCGTGGACTTAGAAGAGGTCAATGCTGCGCTCAAGGGCAAGGAGACTGAGAACACCTCAGTTGATGGAAGAACTGGTGCCGCCTCTAGTGTGGCTAGCAACCAGTATGACCCATACCAGAGATACAGCTCTTTATGGAACAGCGAACTCTTTAATGACGAGCGCTTCAAGCTCAACGTTATCTTGACTCCATCGGAGAAAAAAGAGGCTCGTGTCTTATCCCGCTCCTTTGAGAGCCACATGGATCGTGCCAAGCTCTTTATGCACTATCTGTTATCAGAGCTTAAAGAGCGCAATCTGCCAGTGGAGCTGGCTGCTATTCCATTAGTAGAGAGTGGCTTTGATCTGCGTGCTCGCTCGCATGCTGGTGCTCATGGCCCATGGCAGTTCACCCGTCAGACTGGTAAGAGCTTTGGTCTTGAGGTGAGCTCGCACTACGATGAGTTCTATGACTTTGTGGCCTCGACTCAAGCCTCTTTAGATTACTTAGAGCACCTGTACTCTGAGTTCCACAATTGGGACTTTGCACTGATCGCCTATAACCAAGGTGAGTTTGGCGTAAAGAAGGTGATCCGTCGTGCTAAGAATGCCGGTGTAAAGAACCTGACCGTGAACAACATGGGCTTTACCAAGATGGGCCGCACTTATTTAAAGCGTGTGCGTGCTTACGCTGACATCATGCGTCATCCAAAGGCCTATGGTGTGGAATACCCAGAGATCGAAAACCGTCCAATGTTCAAGCGGGTACAGATCGCTGGTCGTTTAAGCTCCATGAAGGAAGCTGCTAAGCTCTCTGGTGCTGACCTGCAGACCTTAAAGCTCTTAAATGCTGGTTACTTAACTGACTCCTTAAAGAGCAAGAAGCAGCATGGTCTGTTAGTGCCAGTGGAGAACGTGGCTCAGTTAGAGCGCGCTTTAGGCATCAGCACTGAGACTACTCTGCCACTGCCAGGCGTGAAGCAAAATACAGAGCTGGCTAATATCGACAGCAAGCAGGCTAATTTAGCTGTGAATTAACTCAGCTTTGCTATGATGGCAGCTGTTAGCGGCTAGCAGCGACTGCTGGCGACAGTGGCGTAAAAAAGTCGCCATAGCATCGGCTATAATCCTCTTCAGAGGTTAAGGAAAAGGGCGTTGGCACCTCGACGGTGGCAATGCCTTTTTTGCTTTTTGGGGCCTAAGGAATAAGGAGTTAAAGATGGCAAAACGTGAATTTACGCCAGATCGGATCACATCTTTACGGCCAAATGAGATCTTTGTGTTTGGCTCGAACTTAGGTGGCTTTCATGGGGGTGGAGCCGCTGAGTTAGCTTATAGAAGTTTTGGGGCGGTGTGGGGCCAAGGCGAGGGCCTACAAGGCCAGAGCTATGCTCTGCCGACCATGGTGCAGACTGTAGCCGAGATGCAGCCATACGTAGATCGTTTTATTGTCTGCGCACAATTGCATCCTGAGCTTAAGTTCTATCTCACCGAAGTGGGCTGTGGTATTGCTGGCTTTACTGTGAATGAGGTGGCTCCACTGTTTGCTAAGGCCTTAGAGGTGCCAAATATCGTGCTGCCAGAGCGCTTCTTTAAGGTGTTGCAGGGCTAAGGCATCTGAGGCCTATGAGGCCTAGAGCTGTCATGATGGGCGAGAGTGAGGAAAGGAGTCCATGTCGAGATTGATGCAGCGGGTAGGCACTGGTCTTTGGGCTTGCTCTCTTTTTGCCTGCACTACTTTTGGAGTAGGGTACTCGTGGCCTGTTGTGGCGGCCGAGCCGATCTATGTGCCCAGCGATGGCTCCTTATTTTGGGCCGACATCAAAGATGTTGGCTTTACCTACGAGGCCTTTGGTGAAACTTTAACTGCTGGCTACGAGTTTAGTGCTGGTGAGCGTAGCGCCATTGAGCAAGGTTTGGAGTATTGGCAATTACTGTTGCAGGATAATGCTCAAAACTCTGCTCCGCTCAGAATTATGGTGATACCCTCCGCTGACGCTTTCAATAATGCGTCTGGTTTGAGCGCTATAGTTGTGAGCGGGCCTTTTGCAGGTAAATCTTGGCTAGCAGCGGCTCTAGCTGATAATTGGTTTGGTGAGTCTGGCTCTGACTGGGATGATTATTTGGGCTTTGTGCTGATCGGCCAAACCGCTAACGGTGAGTGGACCTCTGAGCCGTTAACTTCTTTGCCGCAAAATGGTGACAGCATTAACCTCACCTCTGCTTTAGTGCATGAGATTGCCCATACCTTGGGCCTAGAGGCTTTACTGACAGCAGAGACTGGCGACAGTTTTGGCTCTACTCTTAGCCTGTGGGAGCAAGGCTTGCGCGACAGCTATGGGCAAAAAGCGGCTCCCCATATGAGTGTAGTCTCATCTGGTAACAAGGGCGAAGGCACCTTTGTGACTCAAGGCGAGACAGCTTATAGTGGCGTCTATTTTACTGGTGAGCATGTAGAAGATGTACTGCAAGGTGCTTTGCTCTCCTATCCTGAGAACCCAGATGGCTTTTTCGGAAGTTATGCGGGCAAAATGCCTGGTGTGCCTGTCAACGGTTGGGAATATGTGGGTGAGGGCAATGGCGGTAATGAAAATGGCTATATCGCTGAGTTGAGCCATATTGAGCTGCAAAATTCTCTGCTGAGCCATCAGTACTACCGCAATTGGAATACCTTAATGGAAGCCGAGATCGCAGTCATGCAGGATCTTGGTTTGAGCATAGATCGCAGAGCTTGGTATGGCTATTCGATCTATGGTAGCGGAATGACGCTCATCAACAATAATCCCTATTACGCCCGAGAAAATGGCCAATATCTCATAGGGCAACCAAGCACTATGCCTTGGGGTATAGGCTTGCACGTCTATGGCAGCGATAACAACATTACCCAACAGGCAGACCTGCTCGCCGATGGTTCTTATGCTGTAGGTGTTAGGCTCGAAGGCCAAGGCAATGGCCTAACAGTGGCTAAAGGTACACGCATTCAGGCCAATGGCTATGGTGGTACTGCTTTGATGGTGTCTTATGGCCGTAATCACCAAGTACAACTCGATGGCTCTGCCGTGGCTTTGGGGCCTGATGGTATTGCTGCGCGCTTTGACTTTGGTGGCAACGTGGTGGGCAATAGCGAAGAGATTCGTGGCTCATGGATCCGCGCCTATGCTGCAGCAGGGGCTCTGTATCTGGGTTTGCCCAGCGAGCTCCAAGGTGCTCTGGTGAACTCCTTTAATGTCTCGGGGCAATTGGCAGGCTCTAAGGCCGCTATCTATATCAGCGACAATGCCTTAGTTGAGCATATAAACATTCTCTCAGGTGCCAGAGTCTGGGGCGATATTGTCTCAGAGTGGAACCTTGATAATGACTTGATCCAAACTGAGCACCAAAATTTCTCTGGGACTAGAGACAGCCTCTACACGCAGCTGAATTTTGGCCAGAGACAAGGCCATGATGGCCGTCTTTACGATGATGCCAATTACGACTTCACTATGTACGGTAACATCAGCGGTCAGGGCATTAAGCTAAATCATAGAGCCGGACGCTTGTCCTTAGCTGGTACGGTGGATGTCTATGCGGTAAACAATAATGGCACTATGGCCTTATATGGCGTAGATCAGAATGGCTATGCCATTAGTACTACCAACTTCACCAATGGCAGAGATGCAACTTTAGAAGCCGGTTTCACTGTAGATGGCCGTGTGACCAGAGTACAGGCCGAGCAAGCACAGCTTGCAGGTACCTTAGCCTTGCGGCCACAGACCACTCTCTATGCCAATGAGCAAAAGATTGATCTGGGCTCAGTATTAACAGCTGAGAGTGTTTCAGGGGCGTTTGAGCATACTGTTGTAGCTGACTACTCGCCTACCTTAGACTTCTCCTTGCAACAGGATAAAGATAGCGATGGCTATCAGGTGACAGTAAGCCGTAAGGCTAATGCCTATAGCCAGCATGCCGCAAATTCAGGGGCGGCATCTTTAGGACAGGCTTTAGCTCAGATCGCAAACCAAGTCCAAAGCCCAGACCAAAGCTTAGCCAAAACTAGTCGTGTGAGTACGGAGAGCTTTCCTGACCACAGTGACCACAGTGACCACAGTGACATGGACGAGCTGTTATTAGCCTTAGATTGGTCAGCTCCCGATGGCCACGAAGTTACCCAAGGTCTCAATGCCTTAGGGGCTAATGCCTACGATATTGCGGCTCGTGTCTCCTTAAATCAGCAAAGTACTTTCAATACTATGCTGTTACAGCGTCAGCTCAACCAGCACAGCCCTCAGGAAAAGCAGGCCCATCCTGCTGTGCCAGCGATGTCAGCGGCTACGCTGCCAGCGACAGCGCAGCTGTCACAACAGGGCCAGCAGGGCCAAGCGGCAGTTGTGCCGGTGGACTCGGAGTGGAATGTTTGGGTAGCGCCTTATGCCTCTGGTATGTGGCAGGGCACTGCAAGCAATACCACCTCGTGGTCGAGCCAAAGCTACGGCTTAATGCTGGGAGCAGATAGGAACTTTTCGTCAGGGCTAACGCTAGGAGCGCACTTAGTGGCCACAGATCAGCGTACCAAGGCTAAGGATGAGCTGAGAGCTACTGTGGATAGCAATGCTGTTTTGTTGGGTGTACATGGCAGCTATGCCCCAGATGAGTGGCATGGTGGCTGGTTAGCTGCTCAAGCTCGTGTGGGTGTAGAGAGCAGCGATATGGAGCGCACTGTGGCGATCAATGGCTATGTAAACAGCCATGAGAGTAGCTGGACGGGCGTAATCGGTAGTGTGTTGCTGGGTGGTGGTAAAGACTGGCAGTGGCAATGGCAAGCTCAAGGACAAGAGCGAGAGCAGAGCAACAGCTTATTGAGTGTGGGGCCGCTGGCTTTTGTGGAGTACAGCTTTTTACAGCGTCCTGCTCTCGATGAGAGCAAAGGCAATTCTAGCCGTTTAGGAGTGGATAGAGAGCTCTACGATTCTTTACGGCTAAACGTAGGTGCCCATATGAGCTATGACACTGTGCTGAGTAATGGGGCCAGCTTTGGGGTGGAGCTGTTAACCGCAGTGCGCTATGAGCTGCGAGATGAGTTCAAGACCGGAGCTCACTTCTTAGAGTACAGCGACATCAGCTTTACTTCGCAAAATGAGCTGCCAAGCAATGACTCTCTGCTGGTGCAGGGGGCACTACGCTTTGCTTCTCCTGATTCCGCATTTTTTGCCCGTATGGATGTAGGCGGCGAGATCTCGCGTGATGACTATAGAGCCCTGCAAGTTGGACTGCAGCTGGGGTGGTTTTTCTAGGGCTCTTTAGCTGCTGAATAGTCCAGCGGCTGCCAGCTGGCAGCTGGCTGTCAGGCCTTGCCTGTGCAGCACCGCAGCGCAGGGGCGGGCGCTGGCAGCAGGCAGGCAAGCGCCGCTTGGGGCTAATAGATCAGCGGGCCTTGGGCATAGTTAGGGCCGGTGCCTGTATTGTGATTTGGCAGTGGATTACTGCTCTCTTGCTCGAGGAGCTCTAAGTGCGGTAGAGAGCCCTCGTGGTCTTTACAGCCTAAAGACAGAATGATGGCACAGAGCTCATTGATCTCAGGTATACCAATGTTTTTACGGGCATAGCAGCACATAGGGCGCTTTATGGTCTTACCGTGGTTTTGCAGGGTATAGCACTTGAGCTTGCTGTGAGTACTGAGATCCCCGCGCATCAGACTGCGATCAAAGATCAGGGCAGAATTTGGGTTTTGCAGAATGAGCTTACGGCCCTCGGCAATAGAGGCTGTATCCACAAAGGTACAGTCCGTACCTAAGAGCTCATTTAAGTGAGCTTGCTCTTCTAATAAGTGCTCAGACTCACAGACGATATAAAAGGTGTAGTTGCGGGAGGTAAGCTCGCTTAAGTTGAGCTTAAGGCGATGTTTGCCCCGATGTGGTAGCTCCACTTGGCGAGGTAGCTCTACCTGTAGCCGCGTGGCAAAGAGAGCTTGTTTGCTAAAGCTCTCGCTGTCTTGCAGACGGGTGCTGTCAGAGATAAAGGCGTTTAGGGTGCCGTTGCTAAAGAGGTCGTAGAGCTCTTCGTGAGAGCCATAGATGATATGCAGCTCAAAGCCGATGTAGTCACATACCAGCTCCTTTAGCTTCTCGGGGAGGGCGTCTTTATCCATAGAAGACAAGAGTCCCAAGCGGAGACTGGTGCCTAAATTACGGTTAACCCGCTGTACTTGTGAGGTGAGGCTATCGAGCTCACTGAGGATAGTTTGGACTTTATGGAATAGCAGTTTGCCAGCTGGTGTGATGTCAAAGCTACGGCCTTGGCGCTGCACTAAGGCGACCTCGAGCTCTTTTTCTAGGGCTTTGATTTGCTGTGAGAGTGCTGATTGGGAAATAAAGAACTCGTGAGCGGCAGCGGTAAAGCTCTTTTTTTCTACAAGGGTGACAAAGTAGCGTAATTGTTGGATCTGCATAGGCAGCCTCACATGACAAAGACAGCACAGCCTGCTTACGTTATCGGGGAATAGGGATTAGGGAATAGGGGCTGCACTACGCAGCCACAGCCTCCGGCTTACTACGGAAATAGCTTGCGGCCTAATTAGCTTTAGGCCGCGTGGCCGCGTGGCCGCAGTGGCTAAGCCCTGCATGGCCGTATGGCCATATGGCCATATAGCCATATAGCTTGGAAACTGTGGCTGTAGGGGCTTAGAACTTTTGTGGAGCCAAGATGTCATCGGTAGCAGCAGTGGTATCTGCTGCTGTGTTCTCAGCAGGGGCGTCAGCTGCGGTCTTAGCTGTGGTCTCAGCTGCTGAGCTGGCTGCCGCTTGCAGCTCTTTAACCAGATCTAAGAACTCCTGTTCAGAGTAGATCTTAACCCCAAGGTCTTGGGCTTTAGTCAGCTTGGAGCCCGCTTCCTCGCCTGCGACCACTGCATAGGTCTTTTTGGAGACTGAGCCTGAGACCTTTGCGCCTAATTGTAAGAGTATGGCCTTAGCCTCATCGCGCTTTAAGGTCTGTAAGGTACCAGTGAGCACAAAGGTCTTATCTAAGAGTGGCTTGCTCTCCGCACTCATTTCACTGACTTGCTCACAAGGCGTGATCTCTAGCTTGGCCTCATTGAGCAAACGGTCGATCACTTGCTGGTTATGCTCTTCTTTAAAGAAGTCGATGATAAAGGTAGCCGAGGTCTCACCAATACCATCGATAGCGGTCAGCTGCTCATAAGTGGCGGCCATAAGGTCTTGGATGGTCTTAAAGTTAGCAGCTAAGGTATTAGCTGTAGTCACACCGACTTCTCTGATACCTAAGGCAGCAATAAAGCGATTGAGAGGGCGGTGACGTGAGGCTTCGATATTAGTGCAAAGCTTTTTGGCTACAGTCTTACCTAAGTTACGGGTCTTATCTTTGTCCTCGCTGCCCTTTTTCTCTTTTCCCTCGCCCTTTTTCACTTGGACAATAGCCAATTGCTCTGGTGTCAGGGTGTAGAGATCGGCGACGTTATGCACTAGATCCTGATCTACTAAAGCCTCAACAATGCTTTCGCCTAAGCCATCGATATCCATAGCTTGACGTGAGACATAGTGCTCAATGGCCTGCTTACGCTGAGCAGCGCAGAACAGACCGCCGGTGCAGTGCCATGCGGCTTCATCTTCGAGGCGCTCTAACTTAGAGCCACAGACAGGGCACTCGGTTGGGAATACCACCTCAGGGTAGGTCTTATTTGGATCTCGTTTTTCTAAGACGACCTTGGTGATCTGGGGGATCACATCTCCTGCACGACGAATAATGACGGTATCACCAATATGCAGGCCCAAACGAGCGATCTCATTGGCATTATGCAACGTGCAATTGGAAATGGTGACTCCACCTACATAGACTGGGTTTAAGCGAGCTACAGGGGTGATCTGACCGGTACGGCCCACTTGGTAGTCTACAGCCAGCACTTCGGTCATCTCTTCCTCTGGTGGGAATTTGTAGGCTACAGCCCAGCGAGGGAATTTAGCGGTAAAGCCGAGCTCTTCTTGCAGGGCAATGGAGTTGATCTTCATGACTACACCGTCAATGTCGTAGTTGAGGGTTGGACGGGTAGTGCCCATAAATTGATAGAACTGACGTAAGCCTTCTAGACCTTTTACCTCTTGGACGAGAGGATTAACTGGCAGTCCTAAGCTCTTTACGTACTGTAAACGACCGTATTGGGTGTTAGGGAGTACAGCATCATCGCTGCGTCCGTCGGCCAGACGGCAAGCACCAATGTAGTAGGCATTAAAGGTCAGAGGACGCTCAGCGGTGATCTTTGGCTCTTGCTGACGCAGAGAGCCAGCAGCAGCGTTACGTGGATTGACGAGCGGCTTTTGTCCATGGGCAATGGCATTGTCATTCCAGCGCTTAAAGCCATCGCGCGGCATAAAGACTTCACCACGTACATCTAAGTACTCAGGGATCTCTTGGGCAGCGTATTCGGCATCCACCTTAGTGCCGTTGTCTTGTGGCAGTGTGAGTTTGAGCGGAATAGCTTTAATGGTTTTAGCGTTAGCGGTGATGTCCTCACCAGTGGTGCCATCGCCACGGGTGGCGGCGCGCACAAGAATACCGTGCTCATAGATCAGAGAGACTGCTAAGCCATCAAGCTTTGGTTCGGCGCAATAGACTGGAGCGCCATTGAGCTCTTCGAGCATGCGCTGGTTGAAGTCGCTCAGCTCCTCATCGGCAAAGATATCCCTGAGGCTCATCAGAGGCACATCATGTTTCACTGGAGCAAAGGTATTTAAGACAGCATCGCCGACACGACGGGTTGGGGCATCAGGATCCTTAAAACCGTGGGTGGCTTCGAGATCTTCAAGCTCATGGTAGAGACGGTCGTACTCGCTGTCAGGGACAATAGGATTGTCCTCGACATAGTAAGCATGGGCATAGCGGTTTAAGGTAGAGATCAGCTGCCGATAGTGCTCATAGACGGAACTGGAATTGGCAGACTGCTCTGACTTAAGGTCTAAGTCGTCTAAATTGCTCACGGCAAACTCCTCAACAAAAGAAACACCAAAAATAAGCCATGCTTAGTGTGCTGCAAGGCGCAGCTGCTGCAAGGTGCAGCAAGCAAGCAAAGCCTTAGCTTGGCCTATGCGCCACAGCTGCATCGCAAGAGAGATCTTACAGCCACCTCCCCAGAACACCAAATGCAAGCGGGCTCACTGCTAGAGACGCTTGGTCATGGGAGCGGAGATCAGGGCTGCCATGAAGGCAGAACGGCTATGAAAGCAGGGTGGCTGTGCTCTTTTGGTTATTATACTAAAATTTATATGTCTTTCAAAT
>DXEV01000053.1 GCA_019114785.1 Candidatus Anaerobiospirillum pullistercoris
TCTTACTGATACGGAACTTGGAGAAGTTGACATTGGGATCTTGCGCCTTGGCATTCCGATAGGCAAAGTAGTCGTGCCTGAGCTTATAGACTACCACATTGTGTAGCACGCGGGATTGGAAACACAATCGACGACATGCATCATAATTCTCATGCCCTGGCTTGATGAATGTCGTCACTACTCGGTAGTCATCGTCATTAGTATCCGACATTAGCCCTCCATTTGAGCAAGAGTCTTACTCACTATGAGTAAGCCCTCTTTACTACAAATACTAGCACAAAAAGAGACGTTGCGATCTACATTCAGGGCTCCCGCATTCATCCACCACCTACGCGCTTCGCGCTTAGAGGTGGTGGTATTCTGCGGCAATAATTGATAAAAGCCGCCACAACCAACCTTAGCAGCCAAAATGTCGTTAGTTTACCCAAAAGCCGATGTTTAAGCCACTTTTACCGTGCTTTTGCAAATGCTTTTACAAAGTTTGGACTTGCATTATTGGTATAAGCTCTGATCTTTGCGGGCAAGATTCTTAATGGCTAACTGACAAGCCTGCTGCACCACTTCCTCAAAAGCAGGGCTAAAGAAAGTCATCGAGGCTACTTGCTCAATAGTAAGCTTTTGCATGATCGCCATACCAATCAAATGAGCAATATGACCTGCACGGTACATACACATCTCTGCTCCGAGGATCAGGTGCGTGCGCACATCGCAATAAAGACGCAAAGTACCACCATCATTGCGACTAATGCGATAAATACCGTCACTAATACGCACTTCACTCGAAACAAAGTGCTCGCCACGCTTAGCGCGCAGCTTAACCTCATCATAAGACAAGCCTACCTGCGCCAGCTCTGGATCCGTAGGCAGAATATTAATGTTAAAAGCAGGCTCTACCGCTACAGGAGCTTGTGGACAATTTGCGGCATTCTTGCCTGCCACCTGTCCATCATGCCGTGCCCGTGCGATCGTCATACCCAGATTAGTTACCTCACCTGCGGCAAAGATATGACTTACCGACGTCTGCATAGTAAGGGGATCTACGCTAATGCAGCCCTGACGATCAAGACGCAAACCCAAAGCACGGACATTCAATCCCTCTAGCTTAGGGTAACGCACACTAGCTGCGAGGATCGAATCGACCCCCAACACATTCTCGTAATTGCTGGAATCTAAATAGTAGATCCCAAAACCATGCTCATTCTTCTCAATGGCCGTGGTATAGCTATCGAGCACGAGATCAAAACGTTGTTGAAAAGAATCAATGGCGGCATCAATCACCGAATCATCGGTCAACTCCCAAATACGATGGCTGCCAAAGACTACAACCTTGACCCCTAAATAGGATAAAGCCTGCCCAATCTGTAAGCCCTCACGGTTGGAGCCAAAGATCGCCATAGAATTAGGCAGATGATCAAGATCGAAAAACTCGTTAGTGGTGTACACACCTCCGGCAACACCATATTGGCTCAGCTCGTAAGGCACGACAGGAGAAGATCCAGTGGCAATCACTGCACTGGTGAATTTAATCTGATGACTATTATTAACCGCTACAGTGTGATCATCAATGAAGCGTGCTTTACCAATGAGGCGATTTTCCTCAGGAACTTGATATATAAAGGAGAGGATCTCACTGGTATCCTTGGCGCGCACTGCACGCACATGATTTAACACGTGCTCAGTATCCAGCGCAAACTCAAAGTTAGCCTTAATACCGTAGCGCTCTAATTCGTATACGGCATGACACTTACGGGCAGCTGCTAACAAAGCTACCATTGGGGTATCGCCAGTGCGCTTTGCTCCCGTTCCCAACGGTCCCGACTCTACTAAGATACAGTGTGCTCCGGTAGCCACTGCTGCTTTATAAGCCTCTAAACCGGCTGTGCCCGCACCAATCACCACGGTATCGCACGATAAGAGTTTTTCTGACATAGGCCACCACTCGGCTGCACCCTACCCAGAGCTCAAAGACTCATGCAAGCCTCTGAGACCCACCGACATTTTTGCTATCACAAAAACAAAAAATCCTGTACATGATAGCGCACCGTGCATGTTTGGCGACAGATTTCGCCACAAAAGGCTCACAAATCCCCATGATAGAAGCAAACTCTCAGAATGCGAACCGTGCGACGTTTCTTATCTTTGGCCTAGGCACAGTCCCAAAACGCGGGATATACTGAGGCGATATCTATCGCATCTGCCTATTCTTTCGGAGCAGATACAAATCTTTACTCCACCACTGGATTCACAGGCTTTTTCTATGGCTCCACTCAACATCAATTTTGACCGCTATCAGGGCTTTATCTTTGATCTCGATGGCACCCTGATTGATTCCATGCCCTATCACATCCGCGCTTGGCAGCAAGTAGCCAACGAGCATGGCTTTAGCATTACCCCTGATTTCATCTACGATCGCGGTGGCTGTTCTTCCCATAATATCGTGCTTGATATGCAGAAAGAAGGTAATGACGTGGGCGATGTGAATGCCTTTGTGCAACGCAAGGTACAGCTCTATCGTGAGCACATCCAAGAAGTGCCTCTTTTTGACTCGATCTTTGCGATCTTAAAGCAAGCTCACGAGCGTGGTGCCAAAACCGCTATTGGTACAGGAACCCAGCGCAAAAATGCCGTTGATATTCTCGCGATCCACCAGATCAGCCACCTTGTAGATGTCATTGTCAGCGCTGATGATGTAACAGCGCACAAACCAGATCCTATGACCTACTTAGAAGCCTGTCGGCAAATGGGATGCCCTGTAGAGGCTTGCCTTGTAGTAGAGGACGGAAAGCCTGGAATCCAAGCGGCAGCCGCTGCCCATATGGATTGCTTAGTGGTCGATCGTGGTCAGTTCGTTCAGCTAAATAAGGGCTAAGCCCACCCCAGTGCACTTCTCTTTAGGCTCCCTACTGGAGCTCACTTCTCAAATCGGCGCGGCTTATCCTGAGGTAACTCGGGGGCGGAAGCGCCGCCTCATTCTCTCAGAGCGCAGTGTCTTATAGTTAACACTTGCCGCAATGCGCGTCCCATCAAGTCTCCATACCTCGAAGTAACCTGTAGACCTACAGCCGCAAATAAATCCTACTTAGCCCTCTCATACCCCGTCGAAGATCACCGATTTTACCATTTTGGACTTCAAGCTTAGAATTTTTCTTGAGGTGCAATGACCACTATCCGACAAAGGACAAGTCTGCACGTTACATAGGCACAAACAAACAGGACAGGAGTCCTAACCGTGGCAGAATCAGTTATTGAGACGAATATAGGCAGCGTCGAACAAGAAGACCGCAACGAGCAAGCCTTTTATACCTTGCTCGATCAAATGCGTGCAATGGCTCACAGTGAGCGCGACAAAGGTGACATGTTTGAGCGCTTGATGTGCCAAGTTCTGTCTATTGCCTCCCCTTACAGCGAACGCTTCTCCAAAGTTCAGCTCTACAAAGACTGGGCTGTAGAGCACCCAGAGTGCGTTCCCAACGCCCGTGACATCGGCATTGATCTTGTGGCGACTTTGGTTGAGTCTGAATGGCAAGGCCCAAACAAAGAAGCCCGCTATAGCGCTATCCAGTGCAAGTTTTACAACAACGATAATTCTGTTCCTAAATCAGAAATCGACTCTTTTATCTCTGCCTCTAGCACTAAGTACTTTGCTGAACGCCTCTTGGTTGCTACCAACAAAGGCTGGTCTGCTAATGCTGTGCAAACCATTGAGCTCCAAGAGAAGCCGACTCTCATCTTGTCTTTAGACAAAATCAAGCATCTTAATGTCGATTGGTCGCAATACCTCCAAGATGGCTCCGTTAAGCTGCAAGCCAAGCGCAAGCTGCGTGATTACCAAGAAAAGGCTGTTAACCACAGCATTTTGGGTTTTAAGAGCCATGAGCGTGGCCAGATCATCATGCCCTGTGGCACAGGTAAGACTTTTACCTCGCTAAAACTAGCAGAGCGTCAGGTGGGACAACATGGCTTGGTGCTGTTTGTAGTGCCTTCTTTGGCTCTATTAAGCCAAACCTTAGACTATTGGGCTCAGCAAAGCAGTGCCAAGCTGACGGCTATTCCTGTTTGTTCTGATGCCTCTATTCGTGCAAAAACCCCCCGCAACGCAAGCGGTGCCAGCGCCCGCCCCTTAGACCCAGAGTTTAACTCTCTTGCGAGCATCTTAGATCACCATAGGCTGTCCTACCCTGCCACCACTAACGCCAAAAGCTTAGCGGAAAAGGTGGTAACAGCCTGTGCGCGCAATAGTAGACGTCCTGATCTCGGCATGACGGTAGTTTTTTCGACCTATCAGTCGCTGGCCGTGATCCATGAGGCACAAAAGAAATACGGCATGACGGATTTCGATCTCATTATCAGTGATGAGGCTCATCGCACCGCTGGTGCTTATTACCGTCACTAATCTCGAAGAAACTGGCAAATAAGGGCAATTAAGCAGTGCAACAATTTTCAAAAGATGTTTTAGCCTCACAGGATACAGAGGCTTCAGATTGGGATGTAGAGGATGAGTCGGTATTTACCCGTATACATGACCCCGAATACATTCGTGGACGCAAACGTCTGTATATGACTGCCACCCCAAAGGTCTATGGAGATGTGCCAAAGAAGCAAGAATCTTTGGGCGATGTAGTGCTTTATTCCATGGACAACGAGCAGATCTTTGGCCCAGTGTTCTATTCCATGAGCTTCGACGAGGCAGTGAAGATGGGCTGCTTAGTTGACTTTGAGGTCACAGTCCTTGTGTGCGACAAAAATGTTGTATCTCAAGAGCAACTTTTAGAGGACTTCTCTCAGACACATATAGCCCGTGTGATCGGCACATGGAAGGCAATCAACAAATGTGGCACTAAAGAGCAGGTCGGTGAAGACAGCCAGCCAATGAAGCGTGTCATAGCTTTTGCGCAGCGCATTGATTTGGATGGACTGCCAGCAGGCCGTAAGCGTGACATGACGGTGGCCTCTAAGCAATATGCTGCTAAGTTCAATGACATAGTTACGGCTTACAAGCAACATGTTATCAAGCGGGGACAAGAGGCCTTGGAGCATTGTGAACCCCCAAGCCTCGAGTACCAGCAGCTGTTAGAGCATGAGGGAATATGTGACTGCAAGCACATTGATGGCAGCATGTCCTCGGTAGAAAAAACCAATAAGATCCATTGGTTGCAAAACGAGCCTGAAGAGGGGCACTGCAAGATCCTCTTTAATGTGCGTTGCCTCAGCGAGGGCGTGGACGTGCCAAACTTAGATGGAGTGGTCTTCTTAAGCCCTCGTAAGTCTATGGTAGAAGTGGTGCAGATCGTGGGTCGTGTGATGCGCCCAGCTCCAAACAAAAAGCGCGGCCATGTGATCATCCCTGTTGTCACTACCAATCTTGATGACCCAGAAGAAGTTATTGCTAACAACCCTGAATACAAGGTTGTTTGGCAAGTGCTCCAAGCTCTGCGCTCCATTAATCCAAACCACGTATTGGCTGATGCAAGCTTAGGCAAGCTGGATCCGCGCATTAACATTATGTGCTGGGTTAATGATCAGATCTTTAGCAAGAGCAAAAGTGATGGCAGTGAGATTTATGGTAATGGCGGTGCAGGCGGTGATGGTGGTGCAGGCAGTGAAGGCGGTGCTGGTACCAAAGCAAACAAGACTGCTCGTTTCAGTTTTAGTGATGCCTTAGCTTTAGCAGGGCACCTCAAATCAGCCTTTATCAAAAAGCTGGGTAATCGCCGTGAGTGGGAAGATTGGGCTCAAGATGTGGGTGAGATCTGCTCGCGTCAGGTTGAGCACATCAAAGCAATGGTGGGTGATGACGCCTCTCCAGAAAATCGCAAAGCTTTTGCTGACTTTAAGGACGAGCTGATCGTGGCCACCCGTGTAAAACTGAGTGACGCAGATGTGGTGGAAATGCTGGCTCAGCATATCGTGATCAAGCCAGTTCTCGATGAGTTATTCCGTGGCTACCCATTCACCGAAAAGAACGCTATTGCCAGCGCTATGACTAAGATGCTGGAGCGCTTAGACCAAGATGGTCTAACTCGTGCCAACGATGAGCTTCAGGATTTCTATCAGAGTGTGGGTTTCCGCATGGAGAATGTCACCAGCGTCAGTGACCGCCAAAAGGTGATCGTGGATCTCTTCGAGCGCTTCTTTAAGGTCGCATTCCCTAAGCAACACGACAAACTGGGTATTGTCTACACCCCAATTGAGGTGGTGGATTTCATGACCAATTCGGTCAACGACATCCTAAAAAAGGAGTTTGGCTGTACCTTCTCCACCCACGATGTGCACGTCTTAGACCCATTTACTGGCACTGGTACTTTTATCGCCCGTTTACTCTCCAGCGGTCTAATTGCCCCTGAAGACTTAGAGTATAAGTACGCTCACGACTTGCATGCCTTTGAGATCCTGCCTCTGGCCTATTACATCGCCTCGATCAACATCGAGTCGGTGCATAACGAGCTCTACAAAAAACAACACTCAGGTCAGGAACTGTCAGTCGACGCCTATAAGGCCAATGACATCACGGTGCTCACTGACACCTTTAGTTCTGGTACCTCGCAGATCGAACCAACTGAGCTTACGACACTGTCGGAGAATATTAAGCGCCGCAAAGCTGTGGATAGCATGGATCTGCGCGTCATTATCGGCAATCCTCCTTACTCTGTAGGTCAGGACAGCCAGAACGATGACAACCAAAACGAATCCTATCCTGAGCTGGATGGTCGTATTGCTGCAACTTACGTGGAGCGTGCAGGAAAGATCACCAACAAAAACAGCCTCTACGACTCCTATATCAGAGCTTTTCGCTGGGCATCGGACAGGATCAAAGATCGAGGCATTGTGGCTTTTGTGACCAATGCCGGATGGATTGACTCAGCAGCTGCTAACGGCATGCGCCGTTGCTTACAGGAGGAATTTTCCTCGGTTTATGTCTTCCATTTAAAGGGCAATGCCCGAACCTCTGGTAAGCAACGCCAAAAAGAGGCTGGCAACGTGTTTGGTGTAGGCAGTCGCGCACCAATCGCTATCACTATTCTGGTAAAGAATCCTGATGCAGCAGAGCAAGGCCAGATCCACTTTGCTTGCATCGATGACTACTTAAGCGGAGAGGCAAAGTTACAGCAACTAGCCGCTTTTGGTTCTGTACTTAATCCTAAGCTTAAGCTCACTACCATTACCCCTGATGCCTAT
The DNA here is from genome assembly GCA_019114785.1 of Candidatus Anaerobiospirillum pullistercoris. Classification (GTDB taxonomy): domain Bacteria; phylum Pseudomonadota; class Gammaproteobacteria; order Enterobacterales; family Succinivibrionaceae; genus Anaerobiospirillum; species Anaerobiospirillum pullistercoris. Next base: position 7,177 of record DXEV01000053.1, read on the forward strand.
GGCGATTGGCTGAATCAGCGCCGTGATGATTTTGCTCATTTCATCAGTGTTGACGGTAAAAACAATGATGGGCTGGCTGTTTTTGCTAACTATTCGCGTGGCATTGCCACATGCCGTGACCCATGGTCTTACAACTCCTCGCGCCACGCCATTGCTAAGAACTTTGAGCGCTGTATTGCAACTTATAACGAGCAATTGGCCACGATGCAGGAAAGCGGAGAGGTGCCAGTAAAAGATAACACCAAACTCAAATGGACAGAAACTCTGGATAGCGCCTTTAAGCACCAGCGTTTAAGTCCTGCTTTTGCTCATGAGTCCTTAACGTTATCGATGTATAGGCCTTATATTGCCCAATGGCTTTATAACCAGAAGTTCTGGTTAGAGCGCAGCTACCAAATGTCAAGCATTTTTCCTTTTGCTGGTGCGCAAAATCTGGTCATCGATACTGTGGGTGTTGGAGCCAGCAACTTTAGTTGCTTAATGAGCAAGCAAATTGTAGATGTTCAGTGTGAGAGTAACGGCCAATGCCTCCCTCGTTACCTCTATCGCCATGTTGGTACATCAGCTAATAACGGACAGACTGGTGATCAAGTGGTAGTTAATGGCTATGTCCGTGAAGACGCCATTAAGCCAGAGGCCGTGGCTCACTTTAGAGCCGCCTATGCCGGTCATGAGTCTGAGATCGACGCTGACAGTGTCTTTTACTACATCTACGGCATTCTGCACAGTAAGGACTACCGCGAGACTTACGCTAACAACCTGCAAAAGGAGCTACCACGCATTCCTCGTGTGGCTACCTTTGAGGACTTTAAGGCCTTTGAGCAGGCAGGGCGGGCACTGGCAGAGCTGCACGTCAACTATGAGCAAGTGGAGCCATATGCTGGCTGTACTATTAGCGGCTTAAAGAAAGGTGCTAAAGCCTCTGACCTGCGTGTCACTAAGCTCAAATACGGCAAGATCGCCGGTAAGAAAGGCAATGCTGCGCTCAACAAGACCAAGATCATCTACAACGGCAAGATCACTATTAGCGGCATTCCTCTGGAAGTGCAGGATTACGTGGTCAATAAGAAGTCGGCTTTAGACTGGGTAGTGGAACGCTGCGGTGTGAGCGTCGATAAGGACTCGCAGATCGCCAACGACTTCAATAACATGGCCACAGAGATGGGTGATCCACAGTACATCTTGCACCTGATCTTACGAGTGATCACGGTGAGCCTTGAGACTAACAAGATTGTAGCCTCGTTACCTACACTGCTCATTCACCCACTGGATCAGTAGCCTAAAGGCATAGGTAGTTCAGTAACTTCTTTTGGTGTGAGCACATCATCTCTGCTCAGAGCTTGGGTGCAATACAGCAAGGACAACGAAAACACCGAGCTCGTCAAAGCGTGTAGTCTAGCGAAAAGATGGAGAAAAAAGAGATGGTGCTCAGACCTGGAATCGAACCAGGGACACAAGGATTTTCAATC
>DXEV01000054.1 GCA_019114785.1 Candidatus Anaerobiospirillum pullistercoris
ACCTAAATCAACGAAATAACAGTGTCAGAGCTCTTACTGATCAGGTCAGTGGTTTGTTGCCAGAGTATTTCTTAGAGTCGCTATATGAGGCCTAGAAAATTGGCTACGAACTTTTGAGCTCTAACACTAGGCTTTGAGAGGCTCAATGCCGTGATGCTCTGCATCTAAAGGTGCATGAGTCTCTTCTTTGCCATCACGTGGAGCCTGCAAAGGCTCAATCCCCTCATGAGGATCTTTGCTCTCTTCAGTCTTAGCCTCAGCCTCAGCAGATCCTGATGCTTGCGCCCCATTCGCTACAGCAGCATCTGTTGCTGCGTCAGTGGCAGAGGTGGCCACGCCATCACCATTACCATTACCTTTGGCGTCCTCGCTTACACCAGCTTCGGATACAGGAGCAGCGGCCTCAGATGATACAGGAGCGGCCACCGCAGTGGCAGTCACTTCCGTAGTCTGAATTTTAGTCTCAGATTCTGTCTTGCCCTTGGTCTTATCCTTACCCAGATTTGGGTTTAGCAGGACAAACAGTGCAGCACCTACTACCACACCGCCCACAAAGGACAGCACGTATTGTAGTGGGTTAATCGCAATAGGCATTAAGAACACGCCACCGTGAGGTGCTGGCACAGCACAACGGAAGAACATGCTCAAAGCACCAGCCGTAGCGGAACCTAAAACACAGGCTACACGTAAACGACCTGCAGTCAGATAAGGGATCACGCCCTCAGTGATAAAGAGGAAACCTTTAACAATAGCGCTAATACCTAAACTACGCTGCTTTTCGGTAAAGCTATGCGGAGCAATAAAGCGTGCCGCAATACCGGCGGCCATTGGTGGCACCATACCACCTAACATGACGCTGGCCATGATCATGGAGCCTGGGCCATTTTCTGGTAAGCAGTCTGCCAGTAAGAGCACACCGGTGGCATAAGCGATCTTATTGAATGGGCCGCCCATATCAGCCGACATCATACCGGCCAAGACCGCACCGACAATGGTGAGCGTGAGCGTATTGGCGTTATTGATAAAATCGGTAATAAACGTATCGATCAACGCCGCTGGAATACTGGTAATAAACTGCGCAATTAACGTGGTGAACACCGCTCCGGCCAACGGGTACACCAGCAAGGCAAACATAGCGTCATGGCCTTTCAAGAACCTCTGCGCTAGTCGCGCCACCACAAAAGCTACCGCACCACCGACAAAGCCATTGACCACTGCGCCAATCACACCGGAGCCAGCCATATCGGCCATAACACCACCGGTAAAACCAGCTACCAAGGCCATACGTCCAGCCATAGAGAAGGCAATGAAGGCACTGAGCACTGGGAACAGTAAAGTACCAATACTGTAACCAATGGTATCGAGGAATAAGCCTAAGCTACTGCCTTGGACAAACTCTAAACGGGCAACAGCCGAAAGAATACCGGCTGTAGCAGCCAAAGGCAGGATATAAGTCAAACCGCTCATTAAATGGCGGTATAACTTCATTGGGAGGTTGGAGGTTTCGGCTGAAGCAGATCCCAGCTTGTAGACCGGACAATTTGGGTCTAAAGCCTTTTTGATCAGCATCTCAGGCTTGTGCACACCATCGACCACACCAGTGCGCACCATGCGCTTGCCGACGAAGCGATCGATATCAATGGCACGATCAGCCGCCACAATTACGGCTTTGGCTGCGGCAATTTCCTCTGGTAAAAGGCTATTACGGTTGCCTGCTGCACCATCGGCCTCAACCTTGATGGAAATACCCATCTCTTTGGCTTTTTGCTCTAAAGCCTCAGCGGCCATATAGGTGTGCGATAGACCTGCTGGGCAGGCAGTTACCGCCACTAAGTCGTAAACCTTTTTGTGAGGAACAGGAGCTTGCTCTGGATGGGCAGCCGCAGCGGCCTCAGCTTCACGCTCAGCTTGCTCTTCTTCAGCTTTTTCTTGGGCTTCTTTGGCGTCTTCAGCTTCTTCTGCCTTGTCGATTGCAGCCAAGTACTCATCTACCGTCTTGGCTTGCAGCAAAGACTCACGGAAGTCATTGTTCATGAGCAAGGTAGAAAGACGTGCCAGCACGTCCAAGTGGGCATCTGAAGCTTGATGTGGCGAAGCAATTAAGAACAATAGGTGTACCGGCTCGCCATCAAACGAGTCGAAGTCCACGCCATTTGGTACCACCATGGTGGCCAGACCTGGACGTAACACACCATCGCTCTTAGCATGCGGAATGGCAATTCCCTCGCCTAAGCCTGTGGAGCTCTTGCTTTCGCGCTCAAACACAGCAGCACGAAAGCGCTCTTCATCCTTGATGCAGCCGGAGCGAGCCATAAAGTCCACTAAGGTGGTAATGGCTGCCTCCTTGCTCACAGGAGAGGCGTTCAGACAAATCGACTTGGGATCTAATAAATCGCGAATCCGCATAAGTCCAACCTTCAAACAGACAGAAAAAATGCCGCCAGTTCCCACAAATGAGACAAAGGCAGCGCTGAGAGCAATCTTCTTTTAGCAAGTAAGCGAGCGGCAAGCGGCAAGCAAGCGGCTAATCCTCAGAGCAAAGATCAGCAATGATCAGCAATGATCAGTCTTGTCCGCACTCAAATAGAGCAAAGCCCAGAGCTTTCAGAAAAAATTTGTGATCTCTGCGTAATTTTACCATTTTCAACCCAGAGCGACTGAATCCAATGGCAGCTGTCACACAACATCGCCCTCGCCATATCAGCGGTAAGCAGCCAAAGCCATATAGCATTGCATATGGCCATGTATATGGCCCTGCATATGGCCTTGGCCAGAGGCACTACACCCTCTGCGCTTCGCTATCTTTACCCACTGAGGCAGCTCCTTGTCCTTGCGCGTCAACAGCATGATACGCATCAGAGGACTGGGCATCAGATGGCTGCGCATCAGTGGACTGCTGATAGAAGCCACGTGGCACTGTACAAAAGTGCTGGTCAACAAAGGTAATATCCTTGAAGGTATCAGCCACATCCGGCTCCATATGCAGTGTAATATCAGCATCAGGGAAGTCTTGCAGGATATTGTGCTCAACCTCACTGGCGATATTGTGGGCTTGCTCTAAGGTTATGGTGTGCAGTAACACAATATGGCATTGGATGTAGTACTGTGGCCCTGCTTTACGAGTACGCAGATCATGGAATGATTCCACCTGTGGCACCAACACAATGGCGCGAATGATCTTAGTAGTCTCATCAGGCCCAAGGGAGCGATCCAAGAGCGTGGCAATGGCTGTCATACCGATATGCCATGAGCTCTTCATAATGAAGAGTCCTAACAAGATCGTGATCAAACCATCAGCCCAGATATAACCGAAATTGCTCAGAACTAAGGCGGCAATAACGCTCAGATTCAGAAATACATCTGACAAATAATGGAAACGATCCGCCTCTACTGCCTCACTCTTGGTGATCTTGCAGACGTAACCTTGGAACCAAGTCAGGCCTAAAGTCAGCACCACCGAAGCGATGGAGACGTAAATGGCCACATTGATGTAATCTAGCTCCTGTGGATTCACCAGACGCTCGTAGCCATGCACAATCAGGAACAAGGCCGAACCACAAATAAACGCTGATTGCGTCAGTGAAGCTAAAGCCTCAGCTTTGTAGTGACCAAAGCGGTGCTCTTTGTCGGCAGGACGCATGGCAAAACGTAATGCCAACAAGTTAATAAACGAAGCGCCCAGATCGATCAGCGAGTCAGTCAACGAAGCTAAGATGGTGGAAGAGCCCGAAAGTAACCACACAAAAAACTTCATCACAATCAGCAAGATCGCAGTACCCACCGAGGCAAAACCAGCCAAGAGCACCAAGCGCTTATAACTGCTGGTACCGGTGATGATCGGAGGATTAAGTTTGTGGTGATCTTCTACACAAGGGCTCTCCAGATCAGAGCTGTTTGTAGGACTAACAGTACTACCAGCTGCTGCTGCGCCTGCAGCTACAGCCGCCGCTGCTAGTGCAGCTCGTGCTTGAGGAGAAGGGGTAGCACCTACTGCCGATGCTGGCGCTGTATTGTGATGATCTGCTGTGTTGGCAGCAGCACTGACAGCAGCCTCTGTAGTTACTGTGGTATCGGGCTGCGACAATTCTTCTTTAGCTGAAAGCTCTGTCATCTCCACACCTCCCAAAATATTGCGCAGGTTTCGAGGACTGACGCAAAATCCCCACTTATGCAAGACTCATTCTATGAAATTGTGAGTTATAACCAAAAACGCTGAAAAAAGCAGCCTTATGCCGACAAAAGTTGCCATCTCTTTTCCCATAAAGAGTACATTGTCTTTAGTAGATTGGTCTTAGTGTGCCAAAAAAAGTCATAACTAAGCTGCCAATTACTGCGATATTTGGTGCAACACCCTGCCTTCACCTGCTTTTTTCTTTTTCCTGCTTTCTTGTTTTCACCGTTTTTCTTGCAGGCAGACAGCATATGCACCTTTTGTCCTATAGCCTTACTTATCGGCTCCCTGAGGATGTCAATTTGCGATAGTGGTATAAGAAGTCAGAAGCGTGTGACTTAACACATCACACGGTCTTTGAGAGCATGGTCTTTGAGAGACCAACGCAAGCACTGTTTACCGTGACAGCTCTGAGAATCTTTACCCATCGCGCTATCGTTGGCTGCACCCTTTGCTGCCCCACTGTCAGAGGATCTTTCCTATATGGTCAATCATTTTCTTCGCATGCTTTTTTATTGGCCGATCCGCCTGACCGCAACTTGCAACCCTATTCCTTTTGAGCCTCTCAAACACATCAAAATCGACCCGAACAAAGATATCGTGTACATCATGGTGTCCTCATCGGTCGGTAACATGTTAACGGTCGAGCGCTTAACAAAGCAATTAGGTTGGCCAAGCCCTTTTGAAAAGATCAAGATCGGCTCAAAGTTGTTACCACGCACCGCCTATCTGCGTAGCCCTTCGTTCTTTAGCTCCAATGCTCATGTGCGTGATATCAGCGACATCATCTTCGACTGGTTTGAAGCCTGCCATGAGAACAACGATCAGGATATCCAAATCATCCCGATCAGCGTCCTCTGGTCACGCGACCCAAGTATTGAAGGATCTGCTATTCGCGGTGTTGATCTTTCCACCCCTGGTTGGCGTAAGTTTTTAACTCTGACCTTTGCCGGAAGAGACAACTGCACCATTATCTCGGATCCTACTACCTCTAAGCTCTTAGAGGAGCGTCTCAATACTATTGCTGATACTAAGCGGCGGCGTAAGGTCTTAAACCGCATGATCTCCTTGCACTTTTTGCGCAAGGCTCGTGCTTTAGTAGGACGTCCATTCCCTAACCGTCCAAAGCTCTTGCAAGAGCTGGTCAAGCGTCATGGTACACAAGTGGCCATTGCCGAGGAAATTGCCACTAAAGGCGGTACCCAAGAGGAGCTGGAAAAGAAAGCCTATGACATTTTCAATGTCATGGTAGCCGACACCCGCTACCCTTTACTCCGTTTCTTTAACGGTATTATCTCCCTTGTGTGGAAGCGCATCTACCACGGACAAAGTATCGTCGGAGCCAATCAGGTACGTGAACTGGTGCAAAGCGGACATGAGATCATCTACATTCCATGCCACCGCTCGCACATGGATTACATCCTCTTGCTCTTTGCTATCTTCCACGAAGGCTTGCCTATCCCTCAGGTCGCCTCTGGTGACAACCTCAACTTCTTCCCTGTAGGCCCAATCATCCGTCGCTGTGGCTCTTACTTCATTCGCCGCAAGATGAAGGGTGACACCTTCTACACCGCCCTCTTCCGTGAATACCTCTCGGTGCTCTTTGAGCGTGGCTATGCCACCGAGTTCTTCATCGAAGGCGGTAGATCGCGCACGGGTCGTACTCTGCCACCACGTACCGGCATGGTCTCCATGACAGTGCAAGCGCAATTGCGTGGTATTGAGCGTCCTATTGCTTTCATTCCAACCTACTTAGGCTATGAGCACGTGATGGAGGTTGGCTCCTACATGCACGAGCTGGATGGTGCTAAGAAGAAGAAAGAGAGCATCTTAGGCTTATTGGGGATTTTCAAGCGTCTGCGCTACTACGGCCGTGGTTATGTGACCTTCGGTGAACCAATCATCGTGCCTCGCTTCTTAAACGAGCACGTGCCTGATTGGCATAAAGACCTCGACCCAAGCGGCAATGCTCGCCCTGATTGGCTGCACAGCACGGTGGATCTCTTAGGCCAAGAGATCATCATGAACCTCAATGATTCGGCCCAGCCAAACGGTATTAACCTCTGCGCTATGGCCATCATTGGCGATGCTGATCACACCCTGAGCATCAACATGATGAAGCGCTGCCTCAAGCTGTACCTGTACATCTTGAGCTGCGATGAAAAGCGCAAGAACAGCATGTTGACGCAGAATGTCGACACCCTGATCAAGCAGGCCTTAGAGCTCAATAAGTTTAAGGTCTACGATGTGGGTGAGGACATGAAGTTTGTGCGTCCAAGCCATGGCCAGACCTTGCAGCTGACCTACTTCCAGAACAACATCGTGCACTTGTTCGCTTTGCCTGCATTGATCGCTAACATTCTGATCCGCAACGGCCATATCAGCCGTGAGGATGTGAATGCCCATACCCGCTCGCTGTTTTACTTCTTAAAGCACGAGCTCTTTGCGCCAGTGCCAGAAAGCCAGCTCGACACGCTGATCACCCGCTACATCAATGTGTTTGTGCAAGGTGGCTACATTATGGAGCTGCCTAACCACATGCTCACCTTGTCAGGCGATGGCTTCGAGGAGCTATTGATCCTCTCAAGCTCCATCCGTCTGAATCTGGTGCGCTACCTTGTGGCGGTAACAGTGCTGCGTCAGATGCGCGATGGTGCCTTAACCCGCGACGAGTTTATCCAAGCTTGCGTGAAGCTGTGCCACCATGTTCCAAGCGAGGTCACCAACAACTCGCCTGAGTTTGCTGATCCGATCATGTTTAAGATCATGTGCGAGACCTTTGTGCGTCACAACTACTTCCACTATCTGGAAGATAAGACCATTGCCACAAATCCGCCAAAGATCAACAAGCTCGCCACTGCCGCTGAGCCTCTGCTAGCCGCCAAGCTAGTCCGTCAGCTCACCAGCGAAGTGGTGGAGCTGCGCAAGCAAAAGGAGGCGGAGGCTACCGCCCCAGCGCCAGCCCCAGCTGTCGCGGCTGCTCCAGCTGCTGCCGCCGCATCGGCGGATACTGCTGCGCAAGCCGCTGCCCCTGCAGCTGCACCAGCAGCTGACGCCGCTGCGCAGGTGGATGCCACCGCACAAAATACCTCTGAGCCTAAAGAGCGCACCTAGATTGCAATTGCCTCAGCTCAGAGTCCCTGCCTCTAGTCCCTAAGGGGATTAGAGGCTGCTACAACGCCGTGACGGAGCCTTATTCGCCACGGCTTTCTTTTCTAGAACGATTTTTGCAAGGGCTTGCCTAAGCCTGAAAAATAGCGGCTAGAGAGCCACCGTGACTCTCGTGCCAGATTTTGGCCCATGCTCAGATGTGCGATGCTCGCACCTAATGGCAGCATCACCAGCATGCCCAGTTTTTCTCCTTAGGAACTTAGTTATGCTTCACAAGTTTTTGACCATTACTGCTGCTACGGTGCTGCTCGGCGCAACCTTAAACCCTGCTTTTGCTGAAGAAGGTGGTGGTATCGACATCAGCTCAGCAAATAACCCTGCCCAAGCTTTAGCTACCGCTCGTGCCCCAGAAGTTGCTTACTATGACATGACGCCTGACTTTACGACCAACTTAGCCAACACTGGCTCTGGCCGTATGCACTACCTCCGCGTCCATGTGAATATCATGGTTAAAGACAGTGCTGACATGCCACTATTGACCGAGCACGATCCACTGATCCGCGATGCCATTCTCTCGATCATTGGCTCTAAAGAATACAACGCCATTGCAACAGCAGCCGGTCGTGAAGCCCTGCGTGCAGAATGTCGTGCCCGCGTAGCTGAGCTCTTAAGTGCAAAGAAGAACGGCCCAGTGGTACAAGACCTGTTATTCACCAACTACGTCTATCAATAGCTACTAC
>DXEV01000055.1 GCA_019114785.1 Candidatus Anaerobiospirillum pullistercoris
GCATTTGTGGCAGTAGCTGCTGTTGCAGCGGACAGTGGCGCTGTCTTTTGGTTATTGGCAATGCTCTGCTCTTGAGTAGGAATACGTGAGCCTGATTTTGGAACATCGTAGCCCATCTCTTGAGCTTTGGCTTCGATCTCTTTTCTGATCTTCTGGATCTTGTTGCTGCTAGTGGTGCCTTGCTCTGCTACTTGCAGTAAAAACTGACGCTGCTCGGTGTTAATTAAGCTGTCGTAGTTAACAAGCAAGGTTGTAGCAATACGCTTTGTCCAATTGAGCATATACTCATGGCGCGAGGTCTTGGAGTTAGGGAGCTTGCTCTTTGCAGTTGTAGTAGGCTGTGGTTCAGTGTCAGTGCTCTCAGCGCTGGCACTTGCGTTGGCGCTTGCACTGGTGCTGGTAGTGGCTACGGTGTTTTGGCTACCGACAGTGTCGATCCCCTGTGCAGCGGTTGTACTTGGTGTGTTAGTGACAGGTGGTACGCTGGTCGTTGGAGTACTTGGAGTTGCAGCAAAAGCAGCAACTGTTCCGCCTACCGCAGCAGCAGCTGATCCGCCTACTGCAGCGGCAGCTGTTGGAAGAGCACCAGAAAAAGTTATAGGTGCGGTTGGAGTAACAGTAGTGGCTGTGACTGCAGGGGTAGAGGTGGTATCTGATGCGGCAGGGAGATGGTGCTGGATCATTGCGAGGCTTTGTTGCAGCATCTTCATGTTTTGCTGATGATCCTGCTCAGCTCGATTTCTAATGATCTCTACAGTGTGCAAGAAATCGTTAGTGATCGAGTCAGGGACTTGATCTAGATTGGAGAAGCAGGTGCTCCAATAGTCGATGTTGCTCAGCTCTACTGGGGTAATAAAAGTTTTAAATTTCGCATTCAGAAGCTGGATAAGCAAGGGAATAGCTTGCTTCAGATCTTTGGTGTTTTGCACAATAAGTTAATCTCACAGTAGGGTATTGCCTCTAATCCTGTCTGCAGCAGCCAGTGCAGTACAGTGGCTGATTACTCAAAAAATTAGCAGCAAGGATTAGTGGGGATCTTGGGTACTGATCTGCTGGAAAAATCTTCTTTCCTGCCCATTTTTGGGCATTCTTTGCAGAATAACACCAAGAGCTAATTTCGTAAAATTGAGTTACTGGTCTTTAGCTCTTGGTTTTGAGCCACTGATGACTTTGATCCCATTCTTAGCGATGGCATCAAGGCCAGTTTTGGGCTCTGATCTCTTGGAAATGTCGGTAGTTTGAGAGCGGTTGTTCTCCTTTCTTCTTAGGTTGCTATGGTTGCCAAAGAGCGCATTCTGTGCTTTGAGCTGAGTGAGCTCACGAGAGTATGTTGCGCTTGAGCCACTGTCTTTTTTCCTACCAAAACCTTCGGCTGGTGGTTGGTAAGAGAGTACGCGTCGCACCACATGAGGCTTAGCAACCGGAGATGGTTGTTTGGTGTTTCCTGATGCTTGGTGCAGCGGCTCTGTTTTAGGTCTTGACGGGAGAGGTGCTGTAGATGCAGGGCGAGCTGTTTTCTTTCCTTGCAGCACCTTAATCGCAGATTGGGTTTTGCCGTCAAGTTGGACGCTCGAGGCATGTGCTTGATGCGCCTTAGGCACCGGAGCTGATGTCGTTGGTGCTATAGCTTTGGCTTGGGCCTTTATTGGGCTTTGAGCCTGCTTTGGAGGTGTTTTAACAACCTCGGGTTGGGCCTTGGCAACGGGTGCTGACGACGTAGTTACGGGCTGAGAAGCTTGCGGCTGTTGGCGCTCAGGAAAAGCCAGCTCATATAGACGTTGCTGTGCAAGTGCTGTTTGTTCAGCGGCGCTCAGTGGTGGCTTACGTGTACGCGAAGGCGTGCTTGACCGTTGGAGGTCTGTTTGCGCTGTATCTGCTTCTGTTAATGGTTGTGGCTGAGACTGAGACTGTTCCTGCTCACGTTGCTGAGTTGGAGTGGTAGGTACAGCTGGCTCTGAATCCAGATCTGAGCCAAAGAGAGCATTGGCAGCAGCTTGTGTGAGTGATTCCGGATCCGAAATCTGTTTTTTGCGCTTATTTGGGCGTGTACGCTGGGACGTATTGTTGATGCTTTGAGCTGCATCTTGTTGTCCACCATGGGCAGGTGTTTTGGGCATGTTCTCAATCGAGAGCAAATCCATCACATGCAAATGTGGCGACAAAAGGTTGATCCGCTCACTAATGACATCAATTTTTGTTGCTATTTCCCCAGCTGCCGGAGAGCCCGTCTTGAGATAACTAAGAAACAGCTTGAGATCTTCTTTGCTCAGAAAATTACGTAAGCTTGGCTGCGAGATCAGTGTTTCGACCGCGAAATTGACATAGCGCTTTTGTGCTGTTGGCGCATCCAGCTTAGGTATGAGATGAGGCAGTTGGCCTTCGCCTTTGCTTAAGTGCGTGAGCAGCTCTTCAGCCTGTTGGCGCGCAAGTTCTTGGGCGATCAAGGCTTCAAGGTCAAATGTTTCGTTACTCATAAGCGAAGAGATCAAGCCTGCAGAATGTAGATCGTGGCTGTTTTAGTTGCGATGGTGGCAATTTAGGATGCCACCTATAAACAAAGCCACAGGATGCACTATCCTGTGGCCCATATGTGTTACGAGCAGTCTTAGCAACTACTAAGAGAGTCGCTTATTACTCATCGTGATGATCATCACCAAAGAGTGCAGAGAAGGCAGCTGCCTTAAGCTCGGTACCTTGTAACTCTTCAGTCTTCTTACGGCGACCACGTTGTTTGGTTGGCATAATGGTGGTAGTTGTAGTCTTACCATCAGCACCAATGGTTGTGCGGGTAGCGGCAGCTACATTGCGCACGACACGAGTACGGCGACGTGTTACCTTTGGCTTTGGAGCCTCTTCAGGAGCTGGCTCGACAACTGGAGGTTGAGGGCGCTCCTCTGGCTTTAAGCGAGTGGTAAAGACGCGTGGTGTACGTACCTCTTCCACTGGTTCAGCCGGTACCACCTCTTCTGGCTCTGGAGGTGCATTGTTGGCTTCTTCGGCGGCGCGTTCAGCGACAATAGCACGCAGACGCACAGCGCTCATCATGTTCTGGAAGCCCCAGATATCATCAGTGTCATAAAGCACTGTACCCATGAAGTTTAAGCGCTCATCAATATTCATGAAAGGCGCAAACTCACGGAGGCTTAAGAGAGCAATCTGAGAGCAGGTAGCGTTAGGGTCATCTAGACTGACATTAAAGCTATCTTCCTGCTGTAATAGAGCGTCAATAGCCTCTTGCAGCTCAGCAGTAGGCTCTTCAGGCACGATAGGTGGCACTGGAGGAGCAGGTGGCATCATGCCCTCAGGGGCCATACCCTCAGGTGGCATCATGCCGTCAGGGCCCATGCCTTGAGGTGACATCATGCCCTCAGGGGCCATGTCTTGAGTAGGCATCATGCCCTCAGGAGGCATCATGCCGTCAGGGCCCATGTCTTGAGGTGGCACCATACCCTCAGGAGGCATCATGCCGTCAGGGTCCATGTCTTGAGGTGGCACCATGCCCTCAGGAGGCATCATACCGTCTGGAGCCATGCCTTGAGGTGGCAGCTGAGTCTCACGAATGATGATACTGTTGGCTAAATCTTGCAGTGTCTTTATATAATCAGAGCCATGAGCCGTGATCTCTAAGAGCTGAGCACGTTCATCATTGGTCAGAAGTGGGTTATAGAATGCCAGTAACCACTTTGCTAAGTAGCGCTGACCCTCTTGTAATTCAGGAGGTAAGTTCGAGCTAGGTATGCCCAACACAGGATCAGGTGGCAAGAAAGTAGGTTTTTGTGGTTCTGACTCAGCCTCTGGCTCTTCTGTGTTTTGGAATGTTGCAGCAGCGGCAGCAGCAAGGCGAGCTGCAGGATCTGCATTCTCATCAATGGCTGGTGCAGACTCAGCTGTGGCTGCGTCATTGTTTTGATCTTGGAACACAGCGGCTGCAGCAGCGGCTAAACGAGCAGCTGGATCAGCCTCAGCATCAGCCTCGGCTGGGGATGTAGTTTCTTGGCTATCCTGAGGAGCTTCTTTTGCAGACTCTGGTTGAGTAGCTGCATCATCATCATCATTTTGGAAGATAGCAGCGGCAGCGGCGGCTAAGCGGGCAGCTGGGTTGTCTTCAACTTGAGGTGCTGGTTCTTTGCTTGCCTCTGGCTCCGCGTCATTTTGGAAGATAGCAGCAGCGGCTGCGGCTAAGCGGGCAGCTGGGTTGTCTTCAACTTGAGGTGCTGGTTCTTTGCTTGCCTCTGGTTCCTCGTCATTTTGGAAAATGGCAGCGGCAGCAGCGGCTAAGCGCAAAGCAGAGTTATCTGCTGCTGGCTTATCCTCTTGAGGGGCGGGCGCTGTTGATTCGTCTGAGAAAATGGCTGCGGCGGCAGCTGCAAGGCTGGATTCTTGGCTGGTTGCTGGTTGTGTAACCTTACCTGAGGCAGGAATAGTATTGATTTTGGATGGAGTGGAATGTAGCAGAGGACCGTGATGATCTTCAGAGTCATCATCGTCAAAGTTGCCCGAGAATATAGCAGCTTCAGCCGCAGCTAAACGTGCAGCTTGCTCTTGTTCTTGCTCTTGTTGCAGAAGATCCTTTGCTTTAGGCGAGGCTTTGTTGGTAGTCAATCTAATCAATCCTCTAAATCAGCATGTGCTTTTGGCTGAGCAAGATATCGCTGACCAGTTTGGCAAGTGTATCTGGTAGTGGGGATCTTGCTGCCGCAAGTAAGGGCTATCCGCTTACAGCGTCGATCGGAAGCTATTTTGCCAAGCTCACTGGAAATATTGCCTTATTTGGGCTCTATATCCTTATCTTTTCGGCAATTTGAGGATTTTCTTTGTTTTTTGGGCCAAAATCGTCAAATTTTGTAGTTCTCTTTAGCTTTAAGGCACCAGATGCTAAGAGGTAAGGGCAATAAGCTTGGCAAAATAACTACCAACCAGTAAGGCAGAAACCCTCGCGGTATGTGAGGTTGGAGCTATTTCCCCCAAAAAAGTTGTTAGATTTTATCACAGATAATTTTGGCGCGGAAACCCCTGACAGGTTTGTCTCATTTTAATTGTTGTCCATGTAGAGCGCACCTTGTTCCTGTCAATCTAGCATGGCAAAATAAGGCAACCTTAGTTTATTTCAAGGGATTGAGCCATGCTCCTAGATGCGTTAGAAATTGT
>DXEV01000056.1 GCA_019114785.1 Candidatus Anaerobiospirillum pullistercoris
CCACCGCCAAGGCTGAACCAGCTGCCGCTGACAAGCCAGCTGCTGAGGCCAAGGCCCCAGCCAAGAAGGCAGCCGCCAAGAAGACCACTGCTAAGGCTGAACCAGCTGCCGCTGATAAGCCAGCTGCTGAGGCTAAAGCCCCAGCAAAGAAGGCAGCCGCTAAGAAGACCGCCGCCAAGGCCGAGCCATCCACCGCTGACAAGCCTGCTGCTGAGGCTAAAGCCCCAGCTAAGAAGGCTTCTGCCAAGAAGACCACCGCTAAGGCCGAACCAGCCGCTGCTGAAAAGCCAGCAGCTGAGGCCAAGGCACCTGCTAAGAAAGCAGCCGCCAAGAAGGCCACTGCTAAGGCTGAACCAGCCGCCGCTGAGGCCCCAGCAGCTGAGGCTAAGGCTCCAGCCAAAAAGGCTCCAGCTAAGAAGGCAGCCGCCAAGAAGACAGCAGCTAAGAAGACTGGTACCAAGGCCGAATAAGCGCTTAGCCGTTTTCGCTTTCTAGGTGCAGAGCTCCGCTGCTCTGCCCTATGACCATCTGTTTTGTAAATTAAGGGGTAAGAGGCGACTTTTGCCCCTGTTTTTTGTCCGGAATAAAGATGCAATTACAAAAGAAAAGCCGCAATCGTGAGCTGGTGTACGGTGTTAATGCCGTGGAGCAAGCTATTGAGACTAGCCCTGATAAGATCCTCTCTGCATGGGTGGTCAAAGGCCGTGAGGATGATAAGCGTATTGCTAAGGTGCTCCAGCAGCTGCGCAGCTACGGCATTGTGGCGCAAAGCGCTTTACGCCACTTCCTTGATGAAAAATGCGAGGGTGGTGTGCATCAGGGTATCGTGATCGAAATGAAGGCCACCCCACCAAAGACCGAGCACGATTTACAGGACTTCTTAGATGAGCTGCAGCAGCGTGGTGAAGTGCCTTTCTTATTGATTTTAGATGGCGTGACCGATCCTCGTAATTTAGGTGCAGCAATGCGCTCGGTATGGGCAGCCGCTGCTCATGCGGTGATCGTGCCTAAGGATAAGTCAGCTCCATTTAGCCCAGCTGCCCGTAAAGCTGCCTCTGGTGCTGCCAGTGAGATCCCTTTATTTGCTGTTACCAATTTAGCCCGTGTACTTGATGATTTAGCTGATCGTGAGATCAAGATCATTGGTATGGACGGTGAGGCTACTGAGACCATTTACGATACCGATCTGCGTGGCCCTCTGGCTTTAGTGATGGGCTCTGAGGAGTCTGGCATGCGTCGTTTAACTCGTGAAAAGTGCACGGCTATCACTAAGATCCCAATGGCCTCAGGTGTGGAGAGCTTAAACGTCTCTGTCGCTGCAGGCATTGCTCTGTTTGAGGCTGTACGTCAGCGTCGTCAGGCCTAAAAAGCAGTCAGTGTGCTTTGCTTTTTCTCCGTTTTAGCTCGTTACCACTAAATGCGCGGAAAAAGCGTGATAACGCTTGCAAAAGCGTTTTTTCGGGTTAAAATACACCCACTTCAGTCGCGGGATGAGCCCATGGTGGGCTGTCACGTAAGCTTCCTTGTCTAAAAATGTGACTGGATTTTTAGACTTTTACCGTAAGGGGCATTTAATCATGCGTCACTACGAAATCATTTTCCTGGTTCACCCAGATCAATCCGATCAGGTTCCAGGCATGATCGAGCGTTATAAGAGCGAGGTCGAGAAGACCGGCGGCAAGATCTACCGTCTTGAGGACTGGGGTCGTCGTCAACTGGCCTACCCAATCATGAAGCTGCACAAGGCTCACTACGTTTTAATGAACGTTGAGGCTGAGCAGGAAGCAATCGATAACATCGAGAATAATTTCCGTTACAACGACGCTATCATCCGTAACTTAGTCATCCGCACCTCCGGCCCAGTGACCGAGCCTTCCCCAATGATGAAGGTTCGCGAGGAGCGCCGTTCGCGTGACGATAACGACAACCGTCGTCAGCGTCAGGATCGCGGTGCCGACACCGTTGAGACCGTCGAGGCCTAATTAGGAGGACTAGTTCATGGCACGTTATTTCCACCGTCGTAAGTTCTGCCGTTTCACCGCTGAGGGTGTAACTGAGATCGATTACAAGGATGTGGGTTTACTGCGCAACTACGTTACCGAGTCCGGTAAGATTGTGCCAAGCCGCATCACTGGTACTAGCGCCAAGTATCAGCGTCAGCTCGCTACTGCTATCAAGCGTGCACGCTTCTTAGCCCTGTTACCTTACACCGATCTGCACAATCGCTAATTCACGGCCTTAACCGCAAGGTTTTACCTGCAGCAAGGTTTACTTGCCGATAGCAGGTAAAGGTCACACGGCTCCCAAGAAAGGGAGCTTAGCGCGCAAGATTTACTGGGATTTTTTCATGGAAATTATTCTGCTCGATAAGATCGCTCACTTAGGCGGTCTGGGTGACAAGGTAAAGGTTCGCAATGGCTATGCCCGTAACTACCTGTTACCACAAAAGAAGGCTGTGTTAGCCACTGAAGAGAACTTAAAGAAGTTCGAGGCAGAGCGTTTAACCTATGCCGCTAAGATTGCTGCTGAGTTATCTGCTGCTCAAGATCGTGCTGCTAAGATTGCTGAGTTAGGCACCATCACCATTGCCTCTAACGCTGGTGACGAAGGCAAGTTATTCGGCTCTATTGGTACTCGCGATATCTCCGAGGCTTTAACCTCCAACGGTATCGAAGTGCACAAGAGCGAAGTTCGTATGCCAGACGGTGTGATCCGCTCCGTGGGTGAGTACGAGATCACTTTACAGCTGCACGCTGACGTTAAGACCAACATCCACTTAGTGGTTGTTGCTGCTTAATAGTTCTAAGCAGAATATCAGCCTGAGATCTGCATTAGAGACAGGTTGAGACAGAGGCCCCAGAGAGCATGCTTTCTGGGGTTTTGTTTTTTCAGCGCTACATGCAGACAGCCTCAGGGCACAGTCTGTGGACACAGCTACAGTCTGTGGGCACAGCCTCAGGGCTTGGCAAAATTTTTTGCCAAAATTTTTGCCCTAAGACCACGCATGGCGGCTAAAAGTAGTACAATGCTTTCATCTTTTCTGGGGGTATAGCTCAGTTGGGAGAGCGCCTGCCACGCAAGCAGGGGGTCATCGGTTCGATTCCGTTTACCTCCACCAAAAGATAAAGAAGGTTTTATAGCTAACTGCCTTAGGGTAGTTAGTTTTTTTTTGCCCTTAGCGTATAACATATAGTTTTTATATGTTGTCTGTTTTTGCCACAAACTGCGTATTATTAACGCCTTTGAGGTGAGATACATGGGGCATAGGGCTTGCGCTGGCGTCTTATGGGGCTAGCTTGCAAAGCTCTGGGCTTTTGCCCACAATATTTGCTGTATTTGTGGTATTTGTAGCCCTGTAGCCTTGTTTTTGTCAGGCTGGTTACTTCTTTTTAGCCAATTGGGATGAGTATGCAAGAGCACTTTTTAGAGCAAGAAAAACAGCACACCCGTGAAGTGCAGTACATGTCGGTTGCCGTAAGCGCCGAAGCACAACAAGAGCAAATGGTTTTACCTGATCTGAAGACCATTGCCCCGCTCAAATTAGTGGCTCTGGATTTAGATGGCACAACGTTACGTGAAGATAAGACCTTTTCCTCACGTCTGATTAAGGTCATTGATTTACTGCAAGAAAAAGGTGTGACGGTTGCGATCTGCTCGGGTCGTGCCCCTGAGAGCGTGATCACCTTTGGTAAGATGCTGCACTTAGACTCAGGTCATGGCTATTGTGTATGCTTCAACGGCGGTGCTTTAATTAATCTGGCTGATATTAAGAAAGATCTCTTTGTCTCCACCATTAGTGCTCAAGACCTGATTGATATCGAAGCTCAAGCTTGTGCTCACGGTTGTGCGATCCACGCTTATAGCACTCGACGCGTGCTACTTACCGAGAGCAATATCCGTTTTACAGAGATGGAGATCGCAGCTTCGATGCAGCCTTTTGAGAAGCTGCTTTTCCCTGATGAGGTCAAGCCTCAAGAGCAAGCCTACAAGCTGATTGCGGTGGGGGATAGCGACAAGCTCGATGTTATGCGTCAGGAGCTGCCAGCTGAGTTCTTTGAGCGCTTCAATATTGCGCGTACTCACCCTAACTTCTTAGAGTTTATGCACAAGGACTGCTCTAAGGGCAACACCTTACAACAGCTGTGCGCAAAGATTGGTATCGGCATGGAGAACGTGGTTTCCTTTGGTGATGCCGAAAATGATATCGAGATGGTCAAGATGGCAGGTGTAGGTGTAGCTGTGGCCAATGCCATGCCAACCTTAAAGGCAGTAACGCCATATCGTGCTATTAACTACATCGACGATGGTGTAGCCATTTATTTAGAGCAGCTGTTCTCGTTACCACCTCAGGCTTAGTGCAGCTCTGCACTGCTCTGCAGTGCCATACTGGCACTGCCAGTGAGGCACTGTTAGTGCCCCATTATGCATCCTTGTTCCAATTTTTTCTTTGCTGCTAATCCTTTTCTGTGCCAAGCCCGTCATAATATGCCTCTGATCATTCCTTGGATTTTAGAGGGATAGGAAACGGCTGGTTTGGCCGTAAATGCAGAAAATTGGAACGTTAGGATGCAGCAGAATCAAGATCTTGATCCTAAGGCCTCAGCTCCAGCGCAGGAGCAAGGGGCGCAACATGCCGCTGGCGCAGCCGCAGCCGCCGCTGCGGGCTCAGCTTCCACCTCTGGGGCAGGGGTTGGCGTAGGAGCAGGCGGCAAACCTATTGATAGCTTACCGCTTAAGGTCACTCTTAAAATTTTTGGCCGTATGCTCAAAAGCTATTGGTGCTCTAAAGATAGCCTCAAATCGTGGTTTCTCTTGTTGGCTATCATCGCCTTGACCGGTGGCTCGGTTTATATCGCTACCTCCATCAACACTTGGTATAAGACCTTCTGGGATGTGATCCAACAATACGATCTGGATGGCTTTAAGCAACAGATTGTGGTCTTTATCATTCTTGCTTCGATCCACGTGTTGGTCTCGGTGTACAACGCCTACTTAAAGTCATGCCTTGCCATCAACTGGCGTACCTGGTTGACCGGAAAAACTATGGATCGCTGGCTGCAGAGCGATAACTATTACAAGCTGCAATTGCTTGATAAGAACACTGATAACCCTGATCAGCGTATTGCCGAAGACTTAAATCTCTTTGTTTCTGCCACCATTGTGCTGATTTTAGGCACAGCCACTGATATTGCCATGTTGTTTACCTTTGGCGTGGTGTTGTGGAATCTTTCCTCGGCCGTGACCATTACCGTTTGGGGCTATCAGGTCTCACTGCCTGATGGCTATATGTGCTATCTGGCCTTGCTCTATGCCATCTTGGGTACAGCTCTGACTTTCTATTTAGGCCGTCCACTGGTGAGGCTCAACTTTAGACAACAGCGCTACGAGGCTGATTTCCGTTTCTCGCTGATCCGTGTGCGTGAAAATGGTGAATCCATTGCGCTGTATAAAGGTGATAAGGAAGAAGGCAAGTACTTACGCCACAGCTTTGCTGACTTAGTGGCTAACTATATCAAGCTGATTGTTTGTACTAAGCGCTTAGGCTTTTTGACCTTAGGTTATGCCCAAACCGCTGTGATCTTCCCAATCTTGATTTCGGCTCCACTGTACTTTGCCAAGATCATCACCATGGGATCGATCATGCAGATCAACTCTGCTTTTGGTCGCGTGCAAGATAGCCTGTCCACCTTAGTGTCCAACTTCAATTCATGGGCATCGTGGAAATCTGTAGTAGACCGTCTCTCACTCTTCTATATGTCTTTAGAGGAAGTGGAGCGCATTGCTTGCTTAAAGACTCCACAAGATCGCTCTGCTTTAGAGGTGGAGAAGCTGGAGCTGAAAAGCCCTCGTGGTCAATTGCTGTTAGAAGACTTAAATTTAAGCTTAAAGCAAGGTCAATCCTTGCTGATCCGTGGCCCATCCGGCTGTGGTAAGTCCACTTTAATTAAGGCAATAGCTGGTATTTGGCCTTATGCCGATGGTGAGGTGCACTATATCCACGACAGTCAGGCTTTATTCTTAAGCCAAAAGCCATATCTGCCTCAGGGAACATTGCGTCTTGCCGCTTCTTATCCAAGTGCTCCTGAGACCGAGGGCCAGACCGAGCATTACTTTAAGCTTTTAGGCTTAGAGCACTTGATCCCGCATCTTGATGAGGTCGATATTTGGTCGCACATTCTGTCGCTAGGTGAACAACAGCGTGTGGCGGTGGTGCGTGCCCTGATCAATAAGCCACAGATCCTATTCTTGGATGAGGCCAGCTCAGCCATGGATGAGCTGACGGAAAAGAAGGCTTATGAGCTGCTAAGACAGGAACTGCCAGATACCATTATTATCTCTGTTGGCCACCGTTCGACCTTGTTACAGCAGCATGAGTTGGTTTTGACCTATCTCAGCAAGAACGGCGACTACAAGCTGCAAAGCACAGCCGAGGCGCAGCAAGCCTTAGTGTAGCTGCCCAGCAAACAGTATGCTAAAGCAGTCTGCTCTAGGCTGCTCTTGCAGCCCCAAAATGCAAAAAGGGACAACTGATTTTGGTCAGCTGTCCCTTTTTTCGTAGATAGCTCGGGCAAGCCTTACGCTGGAGCACCAGCGGCCGAGAGTACCAGCGGCACTGCCCGTTTGCTATCGCTTGCTACTCGTCAAAAGAGTTCTTTTCTTTGACTTGGTTCTTGGCAATCTGACGACGGATCACGGCCTGCAGGCTAGCGAAGCGATTGGTCAGAACCTCAGATGGGCCAAAGAGTGGACGCTTATTCTGTAAGAACTTGTCATCATAATCGCTTACCGCACGGGTCACTAAACGATAGAGTCCAATCACGGCAAGGATGTTTGGTAACACCATGAGGCCGTTGAAGAGATCTGCCAGCTCCCACACGAGGTTCACTTGCAGGAATGAGCCCATCAGCAGGAAGCATAAGACCATCACCGAGAACAGGTTGAGATTGCGGTAGCCGAATAAGAACTTAAAGTTTTGGGCCGCAAAGAAGTACCAACCAATGATGGTGGTAAAGGCAGCAAAGAACAAGCATATAGCAACGAAGCC
>DXEV01000057.1 GCA_019114785.1 Candidatus Anaerobiospirillum pullistercoris
ATTTTTTGTTTCTTGCTTTTTGCCATATTGGCCCTCTGGGCATGCCTGTTGGTATGAGGTAATGTTGCGCATGTTCTCTGCAAAATCAGCCAAAAGTGGAGCTACCACGCTCATGAGGGCTCGTACCCGCAAAGCCAAAAAGCTCATCTTTTCCTACGGCACCATCCTCTTCATGATCTTCTCGGTGTTCTCTATCGCATCTTTGTATTTGATGCGTGAGAGCATCCTCTCCAATTCCAATGCCGTAGGTTATGAGGTCGTACAACGCCTTGACTCTTCACTGCAAGTCGAGTTTGAAAAGCAAAAGCAGTTCGTAGAGTTTATGGCTCACTACGCTGATATCTTCTTGCAAGAACACCAACGCGATCCCGACGGTGGCCGTGCCGCTTTCGATATCTGGATGAAGCAAACCGAAGAGGAGCTGCGTGACAAGCAAGACAACATGCGCATCGACATCTATGCCTCTATTGACGGGCAAATTGTGTCTCCTACTTACTGGGATGGCGATGCGTTCTTAGTCACTGAAGCCCGTCCTTGGTACAAAGCCGCCATGAGCGTAGAAGACGGTCATGCGGTAATTCTTGACCCATATACTGATATCTTCACCAACACCGTGATCACCACGGTTTCGGCTCGTATTGGCAACACCAACAACGTTATTGCCATCGATCTCTACTTAGAGAGTGCTTCGCAGTCTTCGACCTTTGCCTCACTGGTACCAGAGAACTACTGTTTCTATCTTGTAGACAGCAAAGGTACGGTGATCCTCTACTACACCCCATTTAACGCCAACTACGCTCAGATCCAACGTTACGTCAATTCGTTCTTTGATACCCACGTCAAGAATCGCAACATCAACGAGATCGTGAGCGATCCTGTAACCGATCTCATTGGTGAAAAGCGCAACGTCTTTACCACCTATAACTCTGAGACTGGCTGGTACACCATTGCCACTACCCTCTACTCTGACATCCTCTTCAATTACCACATGATCTCGAACCTGTTCCTGCTCATGGTCGTGATCTTCATCATCATTGAAGTCTGGATGGTGTGGCGTGAATATCACCTGTCTTCGCAGATTGAGACCACTAATGAGGCTTTAAAGGTATTAGGTAACTCCTACCAGATCATCTTGCGTGTCAACTTCAAGCTCGGAACCTTTACCACCTTAAAGGCTCCGGACATGATGCGACTGCGTCTAGCCTCCCGCAATAACTTTGACGACCTGATTTCGGTATTCTCTGACATCGTGCTGCCAGAGAGCTGGAACAACTTCTACAAGAATTTCTCCTTAAACCACCTACGTAACTTAGCCTCACTGTCCATCCGTGACTTCGGTCATGACTACCAGCTGAAGCTGAACAACGACAATCGCTACAAGTGGTTTAACGCCCGTATTCTGTTTGATGAGTCTCTCGATCTAGATGAGTCCATCATCTGCTTTAAGCTCATTGACGAAGAAAAGATCACCGAGCTAGAAGAGCACCAGCTGCTGACAGACGCCCTTGAGTCAGCCAAAAAGAACGAAGAAAGTAAGAACGTCTTCTTCGCCAACATGTCCCACGACATGCGTACTCCTTTAAACGGCATCATTGGTTTGTGCCAGATCGGTATGAACCACTTAAAGCGTCAAGATATTGGGCACCTGCCTGATGTCTTTAAGAAGATGACCACTGCCTCTCACCAGCTGTTAGCACTGGTGGATGATATTTTGGAAGTGGCTCGTCCACAAATGGAGAGCAAGCTGACCTTAGCTCCATTTGATATCGTGCATGAGATCAAAGAGAACATCGACGTCTTTAAGGTCAATGCTAAGCAGCAAAACAAGAAAGTTAACCTCTTCTTTGATGTGCGTCACCAAGTGGTGATCGGTGATGCCGCTAAGCTGCGTCAGATCATCAACAATCTGGTGTCCAACTCACTTAAGTACTCGCACCCAGGTTGCGTGGTTAACGTCAATATCCGCGAGATCCTGCACCTGCACAAGCCATCATTCATGGTGGAGGTGTCTGATACCGGTATTGGTATGGATCGCGAGTTCTTAAAGAAGCTCTTCAACCCATACTCCCGTGAGCAACGCTTAAACTCTGTACAAGGTACTGGCTTAGGTATGTCCATCGTGAAGAACGTGGTCAACATCATGGGCGGTGACATTAAGGTTAAGTCCACCGTCAATGTTGGTACTACCTTCACCATCAATCTGCCTTTCCGTTTAGCTGATGATGTCACTGCCAAGCAAGTCCAGCAGAAGTTACAGGATGAGAGCAACAACGATCTGGCTCTTAACCGTACTGATAGTGGTACCAAAGCAAGCACCGCTAGTGCTGCTAGCAAGGCCGATGACATTGACAATCAAAGTGCAGATTCGCTGGAGCGCTTGGATCCACAGGCTCGCGCCTTCATGGACAACTTCTCCTTATCAGGGCTTAACATTCTGATCGTAGAAGATAACCAGCTCAACATGGAGATCGCTTGCGACATCTTAGGCATGAAGGGCGTCAAGCTGACCTGTGCTTGGGATGGTTTACAGGCAGTGGATATCTTCAACAGCCACCCTGCTTTCACTTACGACGCCATCTTAATGGATATGCGTATGCCTAAGATGGATGGTTGTGAAGCCTCGGCTACGATCCGTGCTAGCACTAAGGAAGATGCTCGCACTATTCCTATTATTGCTTGTACCGCTAATGCCTTCACCGAGGATATCGCTGCTACCCAAAATGCAGGTATGAATGCTCACGTGTCCAAGCCTCTGGACTTCACCGTCTTAGAGCATGTGTTAGCTCGCGTGATCGTCAACCGCAGCGACTTCCACGAGCTGGTATCGTTACGTGCAAAGCAGGCCTCGGGTCAAACTCAAGAAAACGAGAATAACCAAGACCTCAACAGCAATGAGCCACCTGTTGCTGCCAGTGACAGTACTCCTGTCCAAAGCAGTAGCGACTTGCCTGTAGATGGCTCTGACGATACAAGCGAGCAAGCAAGTACACCACCTGCTCCTCCAGCTGACACTGAGGATACAGGTGAGCTCTATATTCCGGCTTCTGCTGAGGCCCAAAAGTTTGCCTCTGGCGACAATGCCGCTGACGACAACGCCTCTGGTGAGAGCGAGCCAAATCAACACGCTGAAAGTGCAAGCACTGATGACAGCTCTAGCGTTAACGCTGACACTAGCATTAATGCTGATACGGCCAATGCCGCTGACAGCTCTGCATCAGAGTCTGCACCAGATGACTTTGCTGCGGGCAAAAGCGCGACAGATGACCACCTGTCAGCGCTTAATAAATTAGGTCGCACAGCTTCGCCTGAAACAACTGCCGCTTTACGTGCCCAAGCTTTAGCTCAAGTACAGCAAGTTGCAGCTCAGACTCAGGCAGATGCCATGGCCAAAGCGCAGGACAATCCGAACGAACACCTCGACATTAGCAGTGATCTGGCCTCTAACTATACTGTCACTGGTATCAGCAAAGATGATCAAGTCACAGCCCCAGATAGTCCTGAGGCACGCTTTGCCGCTATCCAGCGCCTTGCTAAATCCGGAGCCTATGGCTTAGGGCCAGAAGATGAAATGCGCCTCAACCATGCCCGTATGATTGCAGAGTCCGCTCAAGCTGATGTGCAAGCCTTAAGCAAACAAACGTCAGCTGCTGCAGTAGAGGGAACTAACGCTGCAGGTACAGTGAATACCGAGGCAATGGCTGATGACAAGGCACCAAGCCAAGATGCCCAAGGTGCCCAAGGTGCCTATGAGACACCGCTTTCAGCTGAGGAGCCACCACTCTATAAGTCCCGTTTTAGTCGGCTGCATCAAACCAAGACGAGCATTCGTAGCGAGATTAATAGCCAGAACAACAAGAAATAGTTTGCCTTGGCTGTACTGGCTGTTAAAGCTGAATTGCATTTTTCTAGATGCAAGCCGAAATAGCTGCGCTAAAATAGTTAGCTGTACAGCTGCTGTAGTGAGCATGCTGTTACCCGCACAACCTATGTTAGGTCGCAGCCTAATGTCAGGCCCAGAATCACTTCTCTATGGGGACTTAATTCTGGAACTGAAGTGCTTGTTTTTCGCAAAATACAGCTTTTACTGCCATATTTTGCTAGACTGACCTATTAGGTCAGAGCCCCGAAAGAGCTTTTGGGGAATGTAGCTTTAGTAGGTTATTGGTTTTTCTATGACTCTCAATGATTTGCAAGGGCTGATCGATATTGATGTTGCTGGCTCTCTAGCTCGCTTCTCCAATTTCGAGCCTATGTACCTTAAGTACTTAAAACGTTTTGTTACCGAGCCTACCTATGATGCCTTAAAGGACGCAATCGCCGCTCAAGACTTCAAAGGTATTGAGAGCTCTGCTCACACCCTCAAGGGTATTGTGGGCAACTTAGGTTTAACTGCTCTCTATCATGGCTTCGATGAAATCGTGCAGGATGTTCGTGCCGGTAGAAATGACGCCGCCCTGCAAAAATGCGCAGAAATTGACCCTAAGGTCATTGCTGTGCGTCAAGCTATTGCCCAGCTCGATTGATGACCAAGGACTATGGTTCTAGTACAGGACTAAGGGCTCTACCTGATCGCTGTTTAGCTCTCAAATGTCAGGTATAACAAATGGCCACTTAAGCCTGTTACGAGGCACACATTGTTGATATTTTGTAGCTAGTGTTAGAGCTCAAAAGTTCGTAGCCAATTTTCTAGGCCTCATATAGCGACTCTAAGAAATACTCTGGCAACAAACCACTGACCTGATCAGTAAGAGCTCTGACACTGTTATTTCGTTGATTTAGGTG
>DXEV01000058.1 GCA_019114785.1 Candidatus Anaerobiospirillum pullistercoris
TCTTGGGGCGGGCGCTGGGATGCGTTTTGTTTGGGCGAGGGCGGTGCGTGCCGTGCTTCTTCGTGCTTTTTTGGGTGCTTTGGGTTTGATGCTGCAGGCTGTTACCACCTATTTTTGCGGACAAGGCCGCATTTCTGCTAAGAAGTTGTGTTGCGTCACAGCCTTTTTAGCCTAAAAGTCTATAATGTGGACTAGCTCAGTGTGTGTGCTTTTCCTTGTGCCTGACTTGCTGACTATGCACACCTTATGTGTATGCACAGCTCGTGTGTTGGTTTGCAGTCTTGTACCTGAGGCGCTGCTAAAAAGCGGTTGTAGCTGGCTTCTGAGCTTTTGTCTGTTGTAGCTGCTTTGGCTGAAGACAAAAGACAAGAGTTTGTGGCAGAAGCTTTGCTCTTGGGCTCTTTTGCTCTTTTGGGCTTGTTGGCTCATTGGCTTGAGCACTTGAGCAAGGACTGTTTAAGCCTGCTGTCTTTGGATAGTTGGGCGTGGCAGTTTTTGTCTTGCTTGGTTTAGCCGATTGCTGTTTAGTTGGTGCTGTAGGTAGTTTCTATTGCTTCTTTTTTGGTCTTAGATGGTTGAGCTCTGAGATAGAGAGGCGTTTTTTGGTGTGAGGATCTGACTGAGAGGCTATCTTTTTGAGTGGGCTCTGTGTGGTCTGCCAAGTTGTCTTGCGGATCGATATTGGCCCTAAAGATGCTCTAGCCTACCCTGTTAGCAAATGCAGGTGTGTTGTTGTGTAGTAGCACTGATGGTTTCTGCTGTATGTAGCTCCGGCTGCATCTGGCTATGACCTGTGTGTTTTTCGTTAGCGTTTGCAATGACACGCAAAGTGTTTTGCTCGTGGCTTGTTTCGCTATAGCTGTGGATGCGCTTGGCTTTTGTTTGTTTTTAGTCGAGCACAGCGCTGCTTATTGCTCTTTTGCTCTTAGCCCTAGGCTCTTTGCTTTTTAACTCTTAGACTTGTTTGAGTCTTGGGGCTCAGTCTGGGACTAGCAATCTTTGCTGTTAGAGCAGACTCAATGGGATGTGTTGTTTTATTTTCGGAGTTAAGCCATGCCAAATATTACGTATGGTAAGGCCTTTGCCCTTAATTTCATGGGCACGGCACCTACATGGTATAAGCTCTTTATTGTGAGCTGTCTGATCCTTAATCCTATTTTGACGATGATCTCGCCTGTGTTGGCCGGTTGGGTGTTAGTGGCCGAGTTCATCTTCACTTTGGCCATGGCTTTAAACTGCTATCCTTTGATTCCGGGCGGTTTGCTCGCTATTGAAGCTGCCTTTATCGGTTTGTGCGATATGGAGCACGTCCGTGAGGAGATCGGCGCTAACCTCGAAGTGATCTTGCTGTTAATGTTCATGGTCGCAGGTATTCACTTCGTCCGTGATGTGTTGCTTTTCGTCTTCACTCACGTGCTGGTAAAAGTGCGCTCTCATACGGCCTTAGCTCTGATTTTCTGCTGCTTAGGTGCTTTCCTTTCGGCCTTCTTAGACGCTTTAACCGTGTTGGCAGTGATCATCACCATCTGCATGGGTGTGTATCGCTATTTCCATGACATGATCACAGGTGATGCGGCCACAGCCCGTCTATCGAATGATAATTTCGTGCAAGAAGAGTATAAGGCTGACTTAGAGCAGTTCCGCGCTTTCCTCCGTTCCATCTTAATGCACGCTGCAGTGGGTACTGCAATCGGTGGTGTCTGCACCCTCGTGGGTGAGCCACAAAACATCATCGTGGGTGAAGTTGCTGGTTGGGACTTCGTAGAGTTTGCGCTGCGTGTGTCTCCTGTTTCTTTTCCTGTGGTGATTTTAGGTTTTGCTACCTGCATCTTCTTAGAGAAGACTCATCTTTTCGGCTTTGGTACTGAGATGCCAGAGTCCGTGCGCACCATGCTGGCTGGTATTGAGGCCAAGAACAATGCTAACTTAAGCCGTCGTGATAAGCTGCGCTTAATCATCCAAGGCTTATGCTGTGTGTGGTTAGTGGTTGGTCTGGCTCTGCACTTAGCTGCTGTGGGCTTAATTGGTCTGTCCATTATCGTTTTAGCCACTTCCTTCTGTGGTGTGACCTCCGAAGAAGAAATTGGTCAAGCCTTCACCGAGTCCTTACCATTCTGTGCTTTGCTGTGCGTGTTCTTCACTATCGTGACAGTGATCTCCCAGCAAGAGCTCTTCCGTCCTCTTATCAATTGGGTGCTTTCCGCTGAGCCTGCTAACCAGTTGCCAATCTTCTATTTGGCCAATGGTGTCTTGTCCTCGGTGTCAGATAACGTCTTCGTGGCAACCATTTACATTGAGCAGGTTTATGACGCCATGTTAAACGGCGTGATCTCTGGTGAGCAATTTGACCACTTAGCTATCGCCATTAACACTGGTACTAACTTACCATCTGTGGCCACCCCTAATGGTCAGTCTGCTTTCTTATTCTTATTAACCTCTGCTCTGGCCCCATTAATCCGCTTAACCTATGTGCGCATGCTGTGGATGGCTCTGCCTTACACCATCGTTTTAACTGTGGTGGGCTTAATTGGTACTTGGTTCATCCTGCCAGAATTAACTCAGTTCATGATTGATAGCGGCTGGTTAGTTTCTGGTGACGTGGCACATGCTAGCGAAATGGGCTCTGCTTTAAAGGGTGCCGTTGAAGCTGCTGGTGCTGCCGCTGGCCACTAGTTCTTGTCTATTCTTGTCTATTTGTGGTGATGGCTTGGCTACAAGAGATCACCATAGTCGTTACCACAGCTTTGAGCTGTGGTAATGGCCAAAAGAGGCTGCCATGAGGTGGCCTTTTTTGTCTCTATCACCCAGAGCTGCTCATAAGGCGTTATGCCTGCATCGGCGTTACGAGACATATGCGTCAGTGCTCTTTTTTGGGCAGGCTATTGCACCAAAAGAGTAGCATGAGGGGCTTGGTGAAAAGATCATTGTGTTGCTGGTCTCGGTATGGCAGGACAGGACAGAGCAGAACAGGGCAGAGCTGTGGAGTGCAGTGGGGTATGCTGCGCTCTTAGAGCTGCGCTCTCGAGCTCAGATAACGCAATTGTGGTTAGAGGAGAGGATTGACGACACCTTTGTTGAGGCTTTTTGCCATAAAATGGCGGTGTGCGCGCGTATTTGTTAATATTGCAGTGTAGTTTTTTGGTCTATAATTTTTGGTGTGAAGAGCTCTGTGCTATATGGTTGGTAAGCCATTATTGGTGGCTATTTGAGCACCAATGAAGCTATCTGTGGCTGCATTAATTTTGTGGCTTAGTAGCTTGGTAGCTGAGTAGTTTTTTAGCAGGATCAAGGCTTTCTTTGGTTCGGTTTGCCTTTGATCTTGAGAGCAGAGCGCTGTTGTGTAATGGCTCTTAGTCTGAGGGGGCTTGATGCAAGTTTATTTGGTGGGTGGAGCTGTACGTGATCATTTGCTAGGAATAGCTGATGCCGATCGTGATTACGTCGTGGTGGGCTCTACTCCTGAGGAGATGCTCTCCTTAGGCTATCAGCAAGTGGGGCATGATTTCCCTGTCTTTTTGCATCCTCAGTCTAAAGAGGAATATGCCTTAGCCCGTACCGAGCGCAAAAGCGGTCATGGCTATCACGGCTTTATCTGTGATTTCTCCCCTGACACCACCTTAGAAGAAGACTTAGAGCGACGCGATCTCACGATCAATGCTATTGCCCAAGACGATAAGGGCAAGCTGATCGACCCTTACCACGGTATCGATGATCTCCATGAGCGTATTTTGCGTCATGTCTCACCTGCCTTTGTCGAAGACCCCTTGCGTGTTTTACGGGTAGCCCGCTTTGCCGCTCGCTTTAATCACTTAGGCTTTAAGGTTGCCCCAGAGACCCTCGACCTCATGAAAGAGATCTCGGCCTCAGGTGAGCTTGAAACCTTAACCCCAGAGCGCGTGTGGACAGAGATGCAAAAGGCTCTGTGTACTCCAAATCCAGAGATCTTTATTGAGATCTTGCATTATGTTGGCGCTTTAAAAGTGATCCTGCCCGAGGTAGAGGCGCTCTCTGGTGTGCCTGGTCCTGCTCGTTGGCACCCAGAGATTGATACCTTAGTGCACACAATGATGACAGTGCATCGCCTTGCTCAGGAGTCCCATGATCCTGTGGCACGCTTTGCTATGCTCTGCCATGACTTAGGTAAGGCCTTAACCCCAAAAGAGAATTGGCCTCACCATAAAAACCACCATGCCTTAGGCTTAAAGCCTTTGGAGAATCTGTGTAAGCGCCTTAAGGTACCAAACGAGTACTACGATTTTGCTCGCTTGGTGGTCTTTTATCACTCCTTTGTGCACCACCTCTACCAGAGTGGCGCTGAGGGCATTGTGATGCTCTTCAACCACCTTGATGCGTGGCGGAGACCGGAGCGGATTAAGCCTTGGATCTTGTGCTGTAAGTGTGACTTCTTAGGCCGTAAGGGCTTTGAGAATCGTCCATTCCCTCGTGCTGAGTACTTTATGGAGATGTTTGCCATTTGCCGCACCGTGACAGCTCAGGAATTTGTGCAGCAGGGCTTAAAGGGAATAGAGATCCGTGATGCTATGCAAAAGCGCCGTGTTGAGCTGATTGAGACCTTTATGCGCACCTTGCCACGCACTGAGATCGACGATTGGGCTAACTCCCAACCAGCAGCCGATTCTGTTCGCGACTAAGATAAGTCTCTGCAATCAGAGCTTGAGTGCTCTTGAGCACTATGGTGCTTGTTGGTGCTATAGCTCATTTAGGCGTAATGGGTATTTGAGCTTCTTTGCCGTACCGTAAGAGCTCAGAGCTGTCCTTTGTTTTCACAATTGCTGAGCAGATAGTTGGGCGGTGCCAGCTATGCTGGCAATGCGGCAATGCTGAGGCAATGCTGATGCAGCGCTGAGGTGGTGCTGCTTAGGATTTAGGATTAGGGCTTAGGCCATTATGGCTGCTCTGTAGCCTTAGATTGTGACAGAGCCCCATTCGCGGGAGCGAATAGGGCTCTTGAGGTGAGCGCAGCTCCAGCGCTGTTGTAGCAGCGCTGGGGCTTGGGATGCTTGCCTTGCCTTGGTTAGTTTTGGCTAGGCTAAGCTAAGCAAGGAAGTAGAGCAGGGCGCTACCTAAAAGAATACGGTAGATCACAAAGACGGCCATGCCTGACTTCGAGATGAATTTCATAAAGAGATTGATCACGATAATGGCCGTGACAAAAGCAATAATGCCTCCAATCAGCATTTCGATTGGGTTGGCACCTACGGTCTGATCCGTAATCAGCTTGTAACCTTCTAAGCTACCTGAAGCTAAGATGATAGGGATAGAGAGGAGGAAGCTGAATCTAGCAGCGGCCTCTGGACGCAAGCCTAAGAATAAACC
>DXEV01000059.1 GCA_019114785.1 Candidatus Anaerobiospirillum pullistercoris
GTTGTTGCACTTGAAGATGATGAATTGTGAAGATTGACTGAGTGTCATTAAAAAATCCCCCTGTCATGGTGATACAAGCATCATACTCTTGTCAACGATGGTCAGCAGAACCTTTCTGTCCGCACAGGCGGCTCTTTTTTATGCAGCGTGACAAGGTTCGCTAATTTTGATTTAGCTACTTTCGGATCTAGATGTTTGTGCTAATCTATTGACAACTTGAGGAAAGCAGTAATTGCTTATGCTCGGTGATTATAAGCTAACAATATCGCACTCAAGAGTGCATGCTGCTTTACCTTAAGTATGCTCAAATCGCTGTAGACCAAGTAAGTCTACGGCCAACTGATGACTTTTTCAGTTGATGCTGTTGCGTGATAACACGCACGCATGCTCTAGCAATAGTTTACTAAACATCTCATAGAACAAAGATGTTTGCGCTAAAGCATGACTAAGCTGTAGGTAAGTTTGCGAAGGTCTGCCAACATTGCGCCAACATTACCCTCCGCTTATCCATGCATAGCTGATGCCAACGGTATCAAGCGCTTCCAATATCTCTAGCAAAGAGACGTTACATCCCCTGCGGCAAATGCTGATGTAAAAACGTATTGTTTTCTTGCCTCGTTGTCTTGCCTCACTGTCTTGTAAACGCCCCCAGCCTGTAAGGTGTGGTAGTTTGCTTGCGCATCTCTTATCCGTTTTCAACCGTTTGTTTAGCGCACACTCCTCAATACGCCATATAAATAAAGGCTCTAGTCGCTATATTTAGGTGGCTTGACCGTGTCCTTTACATGAAAAATCCAGATAAATTCATACTCGATAGCTGCAAATAAAGCAGTCACCGTGTATGTCTGTGCCGTGTATTGGTGGAGCTCTGATGTGAGCGTAGTGGAGTGTAGTGTCTCGTGCCCGAATAGTGGCCTTAAGCCCAGTGATGGCCAAAGGTCAGTTTCGTGACATGAGAGCACGAGGCTTTGGTGAGCTGACAATGGAAGAAAAAAGGTAGGGAGCTAGCAGGTGCCCACTTGCGCTTTATAAGGCAAGAGGTCAGGGTATTCAGTAGAGGCTCAAGGCAACAAAAGCTAGCCTGCGCAGCTTTGGTGGTTGTAGTAGCGGTGTCGATCTAGAGCGCAGTAGGGCATATGGTAAAAGTGGCCACAAATGGCCGCTCTTGCCGATGCCAATATGCTCAGATGATCGATAGGGCTAATACGGCTGCGACTGTTGTACTGAGGCTTCTGATACTCAGGAGAGCAGGCAAGCTTAGGAAAGCAAGCAGTATATTTTGCGGCGGTAATAGTATTGCTGTCGCAATTACAGACATGTCTGCACACATGTTTGTGTGGCCGTTTTTACGCCAGTAGGTCGTAGTGGCGAGTAGTGTCAGGGTGAGATCTGTCTTTTGTTTGACATCTGCTTTACAGGTGTACAGGGGAGATCTGCCTATTAGCTTGGAGCCCATAGGCTTAGAGTCTTCGGCTTAGAGCCTTAGGTTTAAAGCCATGGGCTTAAAGCCTGAAAGGACACTGCGCCATAAGATTGCTACCGAGAGGTCTATTGTCCTCAGAGGTGGCATTTTGGGGTAGGTGTTTTTTTGTGGGTCGACTGATAGGGAAGTGCGGGTAGATGGGGCTCAGTGTTTTAGCCGATATAGGCCTTAAGCTAGAGATAGTGTGAGCAGCATTTACAGGAGAGATGCATCAGAGCACTTTTGGTTAAAGGGCAGAAATATAGAGCATGTGAGAGTTCAACTTAGAAAAAGTCTCTTTAGGTGTGACTAAGCGCTGCTGTGCTCTTCTTTAGGGCGTAGGAGAACAGTGCTATAAGGAGTTTTGCCTATGAAGACTTGTAAGTCCTCTCTTGCTATTGCAGCTGTGGCTGTAAAAGGTAGCGAGTTTAGTGCTGATGCGGGTGAGGCTAGTGAAGAGGAGCTCTCTGCGGCTGCTGCTGGAACCAGAAGAGGTTCAGCTGTAGGAGCAGGCTCTAAATTACAGCAGTCGCTAAAAGCTATTTCGAGTTCCTGTAAGCAAAAGGCTAGTGCGCAGCCAAACTCAGTAGCTGGAGTGCTTATTAGCACTGGATCTAGTAGTGTCGCTCCACAGATGGCCACTAATGACTGTGATGACGATAAGCTGGTCAGCTTAGTACAGCAGATGCTGTACAGCTTGCAGCAAAACTCGGAGCAACTGAAGTGTAATGCTGCAACCAAGAAGGCGGTAGAGCAAGCTCTTCATGCTATCCACTTGCAGTCGCAGTCGGCTGCTGCTACTGTAGCTACTTCAGCCGTAGCTACTTCTGTCACCGCAACTGCTTCTGTTCCCGCTGCAGCCGCCGCAGAACCAACCTCAGCTTTTGCCTCAGCCATAGCCTCAGCACCAACACCTGAGCAAGAGACGGACATCAAGTCTAATCACGAAACATCCTGTCATGTGCCGGTAAGTGCGGTAGTAAGTACCACTATCGTATCTTCGGCCTCGCTTGAGCACAAACTATCACAGCCAGCTGCTGTGGAGATGAGCTTTAACTATAATGACAAAGAGAGTCTCTTAAGCCATTACTCCTCGTATCAGAGCGTGAGCTTTTATGATGAGATGCTGGCCGCAAAGATGATGCAGACGGTTCCCTCAGATCTCGCGGTCTCGCAAAGTGGCCAGTATGCTTATTCCGTGATCCCGCCACATAGCGCGGAAGCGGCTGTTATTTCTGCTGGTGCAGCAAGCACAGCAGGAACTGCAAGCTCAGCTAGTGCTGCAAGTTCAGCTTTGTCTGAGTCAGTAAAGCAGAGCGCGGTTTATCAAGTACTGCAGACCTTAGCCCCAACTGGACGGCATGAGTCTGAGGTGCCAGCGGTCACGATCACAGATCTATCTCAGAAGCCACATATCTCAGCTGAGTCATCAGCTGTGGCAGCAGTAGCTGCATCAGCGGCAAAGCAGGCGGCACAAGAGTCCTATGTTAGCGTCCATGAGGCTCAGCTTAAGGCTAGCACGGCTAGCGCCGCTGGCTCAGCTAACGCAGCTGGCACAGCTAGCACAGTTGGTACGGCTAGTGCCCAGAGTGCAGGCGTGCACAGAGCTAAGGCTCGTATCTCAGGTGCAGCATATAAGTCAGGAGCTCAAGAAGACTCTTTCTTGGACGAACATGAGCTTTCTCTGCTCCATTCGCGGGCACGGAATATGGCGCAAAAGACCTTAGATAATCTGTGCTATGGCCATAAAGTTTTAGGCTGTACCCTGCCTCAGCCCCAGTCTTATGAGACTAAAGTGCCACAATCCAGACTCTTTATGCCCCAACAGGCCTTAAGTACTAACGCGCAGCAAGTAGCCGCTCAAAGACAGGCGGAAGGCACCGCTCAGCTGGCTACAGCTGGTGTGGGCATGGCTTTTGAGTCACAGCGCACCGGTTATATCCCTCCCAGTCATACCTCGGATCAGGGAAGAGGAGTACAAGGCAGTGCCGCTATATCTGTGTTGGGATATGCAGAAAAAGCGTTATTAGAAGGTGGTCTGAAGAATAGAGCGCTGGTGGGGCAAAAACCTATGGAGGTATTGCAGCAGACTCTAGAGCAGATCCGCAGCTTCTACTATCTCTTTTGTCTGTATGAGGGGGTAGAGAGCAAGCCTGGGCGTGCACTTTTAGGCCTGTACTACGATTTTTATGAGCATGCCAACACCTACACCAAATGTTATGTGCCGGTAAATCTGCCGTATTTGCTGCTGCATAGTGACTGTTCTTTAGATGACGTTTTTGGGGCGGGCGCTGCTACAGACTCTGGTGTGGATTTCCAAAACTTGGATGTTAGCGTTAGCTCCAGTATCAGCATCGGTAGAGATATGTGGACAGCTGGTGCAGCTGTACCACTTAGCGCTGCTTCACCAGTTAGCGCCGCTGTAGCAGCTAGCGCAGTTTGCACCGAGAGCGCCGAGAGCGCGGCTGCGAATAGTCAGACACTTCAGAGCTCGACCCATGTTATTCACGATCTCTTTCAAGATAGCCTCTTTACTTTGGGTTTAATGACCCAAAAGAGCTGCTCACGTTTTTATTCGGCCGTGCCGCAAAAACTGAGTCAGCGTTATTTTGGCTACCATCTTGAGATCAGCGGTGACAACTATCTGCAATGGCGTCATGACTATTTCCGCTCCTTTAGCACGTTGTTACAAAGCCAAGAGCAAGGCCTGTTAGAGGGTAAGTGGGTTACGCCTCAGTTTAAGTTTGGGCTGAACTCCGCATCGCAAAATCTCTTCTCTTTGGCCTTGGCCTCGACTGAGAGTGGGCTCCCTACATTCGTATGGGTAGCCTTATCCATTTTTCTCATTTCAGGTTATTCGTGGCCTGAAGCTATGAGTGATCTTAAGTGTGCCAATTGCTTAGAGACTAAGCGTATGGGGTACAGTTTAGATTTAAGCGGAGCTTTTAGTTTAGGTCGTAACATGCTGTGCACTTGTAAGAGTGAGATGCCACCAAGCTCTGTAGGTGCTAAGTTCTTGTCCTA
The DNA here is from genome assembly GCA_019114785.1 of Candidatus Anaerobiospirillum pullistercoris. Lineage (GTDB taxonomy): Bacteria > Pseudomonadota > Gammaproteobacteria > Enterobacterales > Succinivibrionaceae > Anaerobiospirillum > Anaerobiospirillum pullistercoris. Next base: position 4,487 of record DXEV01000059.1, read on the forward strand.
TGTTTTGCAGTACATGAAGCCTAAAAAAGGCAGTAATGATGAGAGTGGCTATAGTAAGCTTGATATGAGCAACTTGTATAACAACCCGAACTTATACTTTGGGGATGATGACAAGTGGCAAAAGTCGATAGTCACTGCCTACAATCGACTCAACTGGCAGAGTATGGTCAAGAATGAGGCGATTAAGTGCTGGAATCTTTTGCCAATAAAGCGCCGACAAGAGCTGGTGAACTTGTTCTTGGTGTGGCGGCGTTTAGGTCTTACTGGTGATCAGCTGATGCCAGCAGTGTTATCCGCTAAGTTTGTTACAGATGCAGCTCCTCAAGAAAAAATGAACTTGGCGCAGAGCATTTTTAACCAGCCTTTGTATTTATTGCTGGACGGCGATCATCGTGCGCGCATGAGCTCGTGGTGGAAAGGCTTACGCTATGGTAGTGAGCAGGAGTGGATGGAGAGCATTGAGCAAAATTATCCACGTCTCTTTGATCATAGAGCCCCCCAAAAAGAGTTCTCGCTAGAAGAGCTGATATTGGCACAGCGTACTGGTAGAGAGATTTACCAAGAGCTGTCGACGGTACATTTGACCAACTTAGCCACTAAGAAAGCGGGTGGTGCAAGCATCAGTACTACCAAGCACAGTGGCTATTACTTAGGATTAGAGCTCCCTGATTTGTTTCAGCAGCATAATCATGATCTCTCGGCCTTAGCAGGCTATGAGCTGCGTGCCATGGCTTTGGAGCAACATTTGAATTTTGCGGCCAGCTCACCGCTTCATTTTGCTTTGCTGTTGCGCCAGAAGGGTAATTTGCCTTTGTTGTTTTGCCAAGAGGATCTGTTGCTGCGCGCACATAAGTTTGAACCTCTGATGGGGATCAACTTTGCTTCGGTACAATCCCTCATGGCAGTGACTTTGACCTTGTGTGGTTTGCGCCCAGCGAGAGTGGCTTACTTCACTAATTCAAGTAAGTCGTGGGTCTATCGCCTCTTAAGTAAGTTTTACCCGCAACTGCCCGAGGAATATCGCCTGTCGATCATGCAGCGGGCCAGAGGCCAATTTGCCCCATTCTTCTCTCCAAGAGAGCGTAAAGAGCACCATCTGGAAAAACAACGAAAGCGGCAAGAGAAATATCGCCAGAACCGTCAAAAGCAGGCGGCGACTATTGATGAACCAGAGTCCTTTGCGTCTGGGGCTGCCTCTGCCAGTGCTGCCAAGACAGCCAGTGCTGCTAAGACGACCAAGACTGCCAAGTCAGCTAAGGGCGTAAGGTCTTCTAAGGGCAGCAATGGTGTGGCCTCTAAAGGGAATGCTGGTAACAAGCGTGACAACCTTGATAGCGAGCAGTACCGCAAAGAGTTGTTGGCGGCTGATGCCATTGCCCAATCTCTCGACTTGTTGGATCACAAATACTTCCAAGAGTGCAACAGCTTGTATGACATGTTCAAAAAGCTTGATGTGGGCATGTTGCTGTACTCTATGGTCGATCTCTATTGTGCCCAATTGCGTCACCATGGCCTGATCTATGAGGAGTGCTGTGTTTTTCATCGCGCTGCACCCACCTCTGATGACTTTAAAGAGCAAGTAGAGCTCTTACACCAGTGCTTGCTGCCTCGTCCTAATGCGGCTTTGGTGAGTTGTTGTTTGGAGTGCCACGAGCAAGAGGTTAAGCTTCACTTAAGCTTCATTCGCCATGATCTTGAGGCTAAGGGCAAAAACATGCTCTCCGTTGTGGCTTATACCCGTAAGCGTAAGTGCTCGAATGCTGGTAATGTGATCGAGGATCAGCAGGATGCCTTTGGATTTAACAAAGAATACCTAAGATCCGAGCGCTTAAGGTTCATAGCTAAGCGTAGGGCTGAGACCTGTGACAATGCTGAATATTTAGGCAAGAGTGGGATCCCGACTACCGATGCTTTGCCTGATTCGCTGTTGCGTCCCAGCGCTTTCTTGAGCAGAAATGCGTATAGGCTCTCTGATGACGGCTTTTTCTATGCTCAAGAGCTTGTCGGTGATCAGCAGGAGCAGTTGGAGTCTGCGCTCGCAGAGCTTAACAATGGTAAGTGGAAGACATCAGGCTGTGACGCTGAAGCTACCAGCGCCTCTGACACTGTCAGTACCTCTGACGCTGTCTGCGACACTGGCACAGTCAGTGACACAGCGAGTGCTGACTTCAATCATGATGCGCGTAGCTCACAGCAAGAGTCGGCTGAGCCACAGCCTGCTCAGACAACGCAGACTGCGCAGGCAGCACAGGGTGCGCAGGCAGCGCAGAATGCGCAGACAGCGCAGAGTGCGCAGGCAGCGCAGGAGCAAAGCCCATCAACAGACGAAGCATTTGGGGATAATTTCTCAGATTTGTTTTGTTTACAGCGGTACAAGCGTGGTAGAGGAAGAGATCGTCAATTTGTCAATAAAAAGCTCTCCACTGAGCAGTTAGCAAAAGCGCGCGAGCAGCTGCACATCTTTGATGTGATCAAGAACGGCTTTAAGGTGAGTTATGTGGAGGCCTATACTCGCCGCTGCATGAGCGTCGTCGATTTGGCGTCATGCGATGATGACTTGGCTGAACAATGTGCTGACACAGATCAGGTGTGGTGGGGCTTAACTACCCAGTGCTTACGTTTTGGTGATGTGAGTCTGCAAGAGTCGCCTGACAGCTACTATGAGCAACACAAGCGCATCTTAGGCATTAAAGACGTGGGCTATAAGGGCGGTATTGATTTCTTTTTGGCCACCACCGTGTATAAGTGCATTACAGGTCTGGAGCTGGGGATATTTAAGCAACAGCAAACCCAAGCTGAGGCCGAGAGTGCTGTCTCTGAGACGGATAAACCTGACAAGCCAGAGGCGAGAGCTACTGCTACCGCTACTGCTACTGCCACTGGCGATAAGCCTAAAGCGAGAGCCAAGATGGCTGAAGCCGATAATTGCTCAATACCTCGCATCCCGAGCTTTGAGCTCTTCTTGTACACCTTAGAGGCCTTAGAGAAACAAGAGGTCATGTTCTTTAAGTGCCAGTGTGGGCATCAGAGTTTGGTCTTTAATCCGTTTTTGAGCTTAAGCCCTCTCTCGAGGCAGAAATGTGAGCACTGCCTTGTAGATTTTGATGTGGCGTTAAATGAGCACGAGCTGTAAGCCCAGTGTATACTGCGTGCTGCCTATAGTGCCACAGCTAAGCCCGCGCAGCGCAGACACGCTGCGCTGGCCGCGCAGTGCGCGGCACGCTTAATCAAAGCTGTTGCTCAGGCTGTCTTCGTCATCTTCCTCTTCGCTATAGAGCTCATCTGGGCTATCAGGAAGAGGCTCTGCCAGAGAGGCGGCGGCAGCACGCATTGCGGCTTCGAGAGCTTGTTGCTTGCGCACAAGCCGCAAGCTGTAGCTGCAATTTTGCATTAAGTGTGGCTCAATACTACGGTTTTGCTCTAGCAGTGGCATCAGGGACAAGATCAGGCGATATTGACCTACGCTGTACTGATACTGCTGTAAAAAGTCCTTGAGCTCAGCGGTACGTGCTGGCTTTGTGAAGACCGCAACTAAGGCCTCATGCCACTTTTGTACTTCCTCCTCTGGTGTCACCAGCGAGAGGTGATTGACCACCTCCTGTTGCACGTCGATGTAGGTGCAATGAGGGCCTAGGAGCTCACACAGCTCCGGTTGCTCGGTAGTAATGACCTCTACACCATAACTGAGGGCTTGGAGTCCCACCGTACTGGTGCTGGCAGCACAGAGAGTTGGTAGCAAGAGCACACGTGTGTCTTTAAGTACGCTCTGCAGCTGCTCGTCTGGGTCTGCTAAAGGTGGCAGCACGTGGATCCCTGCAAAATCACTCAGGTCGTAAGCCTTAAGGCCTGTGGTTTCATAGTACTGATCGACGCTTTGGGCAAATTGCTGGCTTTGTGTCTCTAAGATGACAAACTCAGCTTGTTGCAGCTCTTTTTGTGGCTGTCGCTTGTGCTTAAGGTAGAGCTCCAAAAAGATCCCAAGGCCATGCTCGAGGCTTGGCTCTACCAGCAAAATCGTGTGACGCTTGCTTGGATCTACCAGCTTTTGCTGAGGACGCTGCGGTTCAATCGTTTGGCTTTCAGTCAAACTTTCTGTGATATGGGGCTGATGCGTGAGCCCAAAGTGAGATGTATGGTGCAGTGACGTTAGGGCTTGCGCCAGTTTATTGTGGCCTTTCAGATCCTCTATTGTAGGTATAGACGTAGACTGCCAGCCTGCATCCATTTCAGGGGCATTGGCATTTAAGATGGATAAGTCCACCTGAGGTGTCGCTGTAGCCTTAGTATCCTTGGAGAGCTTGTGCTTGCGGCGCGTGGCACGGTTAAAGTTGGCTGTGCCTTGCTCTAGTGCACTGAGATCTTGATGGTGGATTGCGGCATGCGCAGCAGCAGCGGTTTTAGCTCCAAAACGTAAGGATGCTGGGGTTAAGACCGTGCGCTTGATGGTCGCTGCAGGTGGAGCTAAAGGGCCCTCAAGCGGGATAAATGGCCCAATGTAAGCGGCTTCGCGCCCTAATGGCGTGACAAAGCGCTTGGTCAAACTGTGGGAAGTGCTGAGAATGAGATCGACATCGGCAAAGTGGAAGAAATCAGGAATGGTCTCTTGCAGCACAAAGGCGGTGTACAGTCCGTTGTTTTTAGCCTGATTGAGACAGCACAGAGTGACCACATCGCAGCTGTTGACCACCACGAGATCGGGCTTAAAGTCCACCACCATTGGGGTAAACTCATTGAGCAGGGCTCTTTGCTCGATCGCCGTCATATCATTAAAGTGCTGAGAAATAGTGCGGATATAGATGAAGTTGACGCCTTCATCGACGAGCTGGAAGCTCTCTTCGCCCTCAAGCAAGCTTTTAGCGGCCACGGCATCGAGGGCTAAAGGATCACGGCTAGAGTAAATGGTTGGGCTAAGAACACAGACCTCATATTGGTACTGGGCTAAGGTTTTGACCATACGCAAGGCCTGACGGGCACAATCAGAAGCATGATCATGCAGACTATACGGACTGATCCACAGCAGCTTATTCATACCAAACAGCTCCTAAGGCTTGCGTGAGAGAGAAAGAAACCAGAGGCACTTAGACCGCTATGCCGTAAGGGCTGTAAGGCCTTACAGCCTTGGTGTCGGTGCCTAGAGCATATGCCCAGAGCGAGAGCTCTGAGCGCATGCTCAGTTGGTGCTGCGCACAAGTGTCACAGCAGTCTACTTAGAGAGTGGCCCAGCCCATCAGTGATGGACTCTGGGCCAAAGACTGTTATTGTTTCAGCAGATCGGCATTGCTCAGGCTATTGAGCTGTTTAATAAAAGACTCAATGTTGTAGCCTTGCTGTTTGCGATTACGCTGCGTTTGCTGGATCAACGGTGTGATCGCTTCAATGAGACGATCAGGGGCGTTGAGCTTGACCAGCTCTTGGCGTGCGGCCTCGACTTTTTGGTCGTACTTGTGATTTAAGAGATCCTTTAGGCCTTGTACCCATGGCTTGATCTCTTCGTCAGTAGGCAAACTGCCATAATCGCGCTTGCAGTGCTCTGGCACATCGAGGCTTAAGCCACCTCCGGCACAGGCTTCGGTGAGACCGCCTGATTTAGAGCACATTACTGGGATGTTATTGTAAATGGCTTCAGTAGCCACACGGCCCCAAGCCTCAAACCACAGTGAAGGTACCACCAGCACTGAGGTGACAGCATAGACTAAGCGCATGTCTTTTTGGGGATCCAACATAAAGACATTAGGGAAGTCTTGCAGGGTGTAAGGAAAACGATGGGGATCGTTTTTCTCGTGCAGCTTGGTGAGCGCATCCTTAAAGTGCTCACGCATGTTGACGGTTAAAAACTTAACCTCCGGCATTTCTTTTTGGCAGACTTGCGCCAGCTTGGCAAAGATAGCAACGCCTTTGTGGCCAGCTGGGTTAATCATGGTCACATATTCTTTTTTGTGCTCAGGGGCCACGAAATCTTTTGGATCGTAGAAACTGCCAATAGGGTGGAGGTTGATCTCATCACGATCGGCATAGAGCTTAGCCATGGCCTGCGAAACGGTGAGAATGAGATCGATATTAGGGAAGCTAAAGTTGCCACAATCACCGTTAGTGAGCACGTAGGTGGTGGAAATACCACGGTGCTTAGCTTCCGCAAAGCAAGCTTGTGGGGCTGGGCTTAAGCCATAACCCATTACGAGCTCAGGGGCATACTCATCTAAGATCTGACAAAAAGTGCTGTAAAAGAGCTGGCTTTCGAGCATGCTCATGAGCTGCTCTGCGGTTTGTGCAGTGCGGGTGTAGATGTAATGGATATTGTCTTCATCAAAGATGAAAAGCGAATTTGGATCTTGGGCAAACATCTTGTCCAGATCACCAAAAGCCTGTACTGAACCACGTTTGGCATCAAAGATAAAGGCTGACAGTACCCAGATCTCATAGCCACGCTTTTGTAGGGCTTTGAGCATGTAGCGAGCGTCTACGGCGGCTCCGGAGGTCGTATCGTGGAGGCTAAAAGGTGAGACCCAGAGAATTTTTGGCATGATATTCCTCTTTCTCAAGAACTAAGGCTTAAGTCTGTTCCCAAGGGTAAGCCTTGAGGGTAGGCCCTCAAAGGGCTTAAGACCATGAGCCTATTCGGATTTAGCCCCACTTTGTGGGCTGAGACCTTGAGCCACAGCTTGAAGCGCGGCACTGTTAGCTTGCTGCTCGATGGCGCGGCGTAAGGAAAATACGCACTTGCGTAGCAGCTGTGGATTATTGCTGGCAGAGCGATCTAAGAGCATTTTGAGGGACAGACTGAGGCGTAACATACAGGCCTCATAAGAGTAGTCCTTAAAGAAGTCTTTAAATGGCTCCAGCTCAATTGGGGCATTGAGCGCATCCACCACCGCTTGTAGCCACTTCTGACTCTCCTTTTCGCTTGGAGGAGTGGCCAGATTGTCAACGACATCTTGATCTACATCGATGTAGGTGGCCATATTGCCGAGGAACTCTTGTAGCGTTGGTTGCTCAGTTGTGATGACTTTTACGCCATAGCTGATCGCTTGCATGTGCTCATAGCACGTGACGGTAGCACTGAGATTTGGCATTACCAATACGCGGCAGCTGCGCAGCTCATGACGTAATTGATTCTCCACGTCATCATATGGCGCTTGTACGCGTAGACCTGAGAGGTCGAGGTCAGCATAGGCTGAAGCTGTTGCCTGGGCATCAGACTGTGCAGCTGTATGGTATTGCTTGAGAGCCTTTTTAAATTGATCCGGCTCTTGCTCCAGTACCACAAATTCGGCTGAACTCAGCTCAGGATGCTCGGCGCGATGAGCATAGACATACAGGAATAAGCCGAGGCCATTTTCAAGGCTAGGGTTTACCAGCATGATCTTACGGCGCTGAGCGATTGGCATGAGCTTTTCGTTGATATTGTGACGAGTTGCGTCCATACCTTGGAGCGCGCCAGTGCTTGCAGAGGCCGCTTCACGCGCAGCTTGGGCAGCCTTTACCTTATTGGCTAGTGCTGATTGATTCAATGGGCCTGTGGCAGGCATAAAAGAGCCAATTTCAGCAGTTGGTGGGTAGCCTTCGAGCACAAAAGCTTGGGTGAGTACCTGAGAGGTACTGAGGATCAGATCAACATCCGCAAAGTGAAAGTAGGATGGGATGAAGTCGTGCAAGATAAAAGCGGTAGAGAGGCCACAAAGTTTGGCCTGATTAAGAGCACATAAAGAGAGGAGGTCACAATTGTGGACGACCACAACATCAGGCTTGAGCGAGTGAAAGAGAGGTACTAACTCGTTAACGAAGTTGCGCTGCTCAATGGTGGCCATAGCCCCAAAGTCGGAGGAGTGCGTCTTCATGTAGAGGAACTGCACACCATGATCGAGGATGATGGTATTACCTTGGATCTGTAAGACTTCCTGACGCACGCTCAGATCAATGGCATGCGGATCGGTGCTGCTAAAGATCGTAGGACAGAGCACTGAGATCTGCAGTTGTGGCTGCATCATTTTGAGCGCGCGTACCATTTGTAGCAATTGCCGCGCAGGGGCCAGTGCCCGATCGTGCAAGCTAAAAGGGCTGATCCAAAGTAACTGGGGCATAGAACCTCCTTTCTCCTTATGGCAATGGGGCAGGGCCCCATACTGTTGGCGCTACAGAGTAGTCGCTAACAGTTAGGCCGGACACCGTCGCCGGTGTCCAGCTCTTTTTGCTGCTGCTTGCAGCAGCTGCAAACAGCAGCAGTCACAGCATTTGCTGTTGCACACAGCAGTTGCTGTTGCACACAGCAATTGCTGTGGCAAGGCAGTATTAGATCAGGCTGCCATTGCGCAGTAACTGTGGATTGTTACCGGCACGCTGATCAAAGAGTGGCTTTAAGATCATAGCTAAGCGGTTAGCCGAGAGGTTAACGTCATAGCGCTTAGTCACGTTAGCGCAGCGCTCAGCAAAGTCCTCGCTTAAGGCCAACTGTAAGCCCTTTAAGCAATTGCTCATATCCTCTGGCTCTGGGGCAATGCGGTTATCTGCGATGCAGTAGGATGGCATTTCCACTAACACACCAGCTTCACCGATGGACTCGGCCAGACCCATTTGATTGGTAGCGAGTACTGGAATACCACAGGCAATAGCCTCACGAGCGATATTAACAATACCCTCAAAGGACAGAGAAGGCACCACTAACAGCTTGGTGGTCTCTAAGAGCTCAGTATTGGCAACTTGTGGGCCTAAGACTTCGATCTTATTGAGATCAGCGTTGGTGAAAGCCTTTTTGTCGCTGTTCTTTTGGTGGACTTGCTCAATCTGTTGCTTGAACTGACCCTCGTAGGTCTCATACACCGTGAACTTATAACCCTTGGTTTCCTTAGCTGCCATTTGGGCTAAACGGGTGAAGATAGCCACACCCTTGTCTAAGGCAGGGTTGATCATGGTGATGCGATTGCGCTTTGGAGTCTTGGACTTATCGGACTTGTTGCCCTTTTGCTCTGCGCCTTTCTGATCCTTATCGGTAGTCTCTGCATCTTTATTTGCAGCTTCTTCGGCGGCCTTTTGCTCGGCAGCTTTAGCGGCTAAGAGAGGACTGGTGATAGGGAGGAAAGAACCAGTTACAACCACATTGATGTGGTATTGCTGGGCATAGAGGTTAGCAATAGCACGGCTATCGGAGATCACCACATCGATGTTAGGGAAATTGAAGCGACGTGGAGTACCGTCTAAGAGCACGTAGGCAGTAGGGATGCCACGGCGCTTGGTCTCATCAAAGCACACCATCGAAAGCATGTCAGCACCGCTGCCCATGACCACATCAGGACGGAAGGCATTGATGATCGAGCAGAACTTAGCGTAGAAGTTACGCTGCTCTTGCGAGACCATGTCACCTAAGTTGCGCGACTTGGTGCGCACGTAGATGAAGGTGATGTTGTTATCGTTAAGGTTAAAGGAGTTTTCTTGGCTCTTGAGCTTCTCGTCTAAGTCGCTGAACATGGAAGTACCCTTTTCATTGACGAAGTTGAGAGCGCTGAGACCAACGATATCGACATCACGGGCCTTCAACGACAAGAGCATATTGCGCATTTGTGTAGCTGAAGAGCTAGCGGTGTCGTGTACGCTTAATGGGCTCACCCACAGAAGTTTAGGCATAACAAAATCCTGCAAATTCGGTCAAACAAAGCTTGGAGGTGAAGGCGACCTCGCAGCTGCTGTCGCAGCCGCTGCTACTGATATAGCGAGAGCTGTCGCTAGCGCGAGGCGACCAAAGGCCCAGAGCTTAACGATAGTAGTAAAGAGGGTTATCAGTGGCACGCTGGCGCAGTAAACCACTTAAAGCATCTAAGAGACGACGGGTGGTAGTCTCTGGAGATAATTGCTGCTGCGCAATCTTAAATTGCTCACTGTAGTCGGTATTGAGGATGGTCTTTAATCCCTCCACCCAAGGGAGGATCTCCTCATCTGTTGGCAGACTGTAGAAGTCATTACGGCAATGCTCTGGAGTATCCAAAGCGACGCCACAGCCACACATAGCCTCAGGTAAGCCGCCAGAGGTGGAGCAAAGCACAGGGATCTGGTTTAAAGCAGCCTCAGAGGTAACACGTCCCCATGATTCAAACCACAGCGAAGGGGCGATCAATGCCTTAGTAATGCCGTAGACAGGTCGCATGTCGGTTTGTGGGCCGGTCATATCAACATTAGGGAAATCGCTGGCAGTGAAAGGATGCTTGTTTGCATCATCCTTTTCGTGCAACAAGCTGACAGTTTCTGAGAAGACACCTCGAGTGTTGAGCACGAGGAACTTCTGATCTGGCATCTCTTTTTGACAGATATGAGCGATCTTGGCAAAAATGGCTACACCTTTTGCACCGACAGGGTTGATGAAGGTGATGTACTTTGGATCACGATTAGGATTCACAAAGCGCTCTGGTTTGAGGCTGATGCCAACAGGAACGACATTGATGCGATCGCGCTCGGCATACAGACGGGCGGTTGCATGAGAGTCCGTGATCACCAGATCATAGAGCGGAAACGAGAAATGTCCGTGATTGCCATTGTAGAGGGTGTAAATAGTCTTGATACCACGACGTCTGGCTTCGGCAAAGCACGACAGTGAGGCCATACCTGGGCAATAGCCCATGACGATGTCTGGCTTAAATTCATCTAAGACGTCAAGGAATGTGTCATAGAGTAGCTGGCCCTCGGCAAGGGTAAACTCCATTTCATTGCGCTTTTGGCAACGGGTATAGACGTAATGGATGCCATTGTCATCTAATATGAAAGTACGGTGTGGATCGGTGCTTAACTTACGATCCAGATCACCAAAGGTGAGAGTACCTGATTTGTTATCAAAGACAAAAGAGGCACAAGACCACACTTCAAAGCCGATCTTAACGAGATTCTCCAGCATGTCTTTGACGTTAACGGAGGCTCCCGATGACGTGTCGTGAAGGCTGTATGGTGACAGCCACAAAATTTTTGGCATAACAAGATTCCAGAGATCTGGCACCGTCCGGTGAAGAGGTGCACCAGTCTAAGCCCGAGGCTAGACTCTAACGGGGTTTCATTGCGCACCTCCTCAGCTCTACAGAGACTTACCTGTGGGAGCTTTGGAGGACGGTCTGTAGCTGCTATTGCACTTTAGTTGCTATCGCAGCTGCTGTTGTAGCTGTTATTTGGTTCAATGGCTCAAGGAGCTAAATGTGGTCGCCACGATATGCTCGCTGATGATAGCGAGTTGAGCGCTGCTGACACAATGGTATAAGAATATTGATCAAGTTGCGCGTGAGTCGAGGCAGATCCACATTAGTTCTGGCTTGCTTAACCTTTTCGCTCCAATCCTCATTTAAGAGGCGTTGTAGCGCTTGCACCCAAGGCTCAATCTCTTCGTCGCTAGGCAGACTAGTGAGATCCTCTAAACAGTGTTGCGGAGGTGCAAGGGCAATACCGCCACCATTTAAGGCCTCAGGTAAGCCACCAATATTAGAGCTCAGCACAGGGATATCGTTGAGCAGGGCTTCAGAAACGATACGACCCCATGACTCGTAGGAGAGAGAAGGAACTAGAGCTACCTTAGTTTGCTCATAGACAAGGCGCATGTCGTGGGTGCTTTGGCACATGAGGACATTTGGAAAGCTCTGCGCGGCAAACGGATGTTGCTCGGTGTCGTCCTTAGAGTGCAGGTACTGCACGTTAGTCATGAAGTTAGAGCGACTGTTTACCACTAGGAACTTAAGATCCGGCATGATCTCAGCACAGCGCTGGGCAAGCTTGGCGGTAATGGAGACACCCTTGGCAAAATCAGGGTTCACCATGGTCACATACTGAGGCTTTCTTTCCTTGGCTACCACATACTTAGGATTGATAAACTGGCCGATTGGCGTGCAGTTGATGTGATCCCGCTGGGCATAGAGCTGTGCAGTAGTATTGGAGTCAGTAAGCACCAGATCAAGGTGTGGGAAAGAAAAGTGGCCATGTTTACCGTTGAGCAGCAAGTAAACAGTGGCAATACCACGGCGTTTAGCTTCAGCAAAGCAAGTATAAGAGTCCATGCCGGTACCATAGCCTAAGACGATATCAGGCTGATAGAGGTCAAGGATCTCACAGAAGCGCTCAAAGTACTCCATTTGCTCGTTGCAGGAGCGCTGCATTTCGGTTGTGGTTTTGTTTTTCAGGTAGATGTAGTGCAAACCACGGTCATTGAGCTCAAAGATCCTAGCCTCAGGCTGGCGCTCATAAAGCTTTTCAAGGTCGCCAAAGGTAGTGGTACCGCCGTAAGGACGATCAAAGACAAAAGACGAGAAAGCCCAGACCTCAAACCCTGCTTGCTGCAAGCTCTCTAAGATATAACGGCAGTGGATTGACGCGCCGGAAGAGATGTCATGCAGACTGTAAGGTGACATCCAAAGTAGTTTGGGCATGAATTAATCCTCTCACAGATTCTTGGACTCAAGACCACTGATAAGGTGTAACAAGGGAGGTATTACTTATTCAATGAGGAGGCCTTACCCTTGATGCTCTATGTCGTGTAAGGAGTGGAAGAGATGGCAACTGTCATCTCTAAGTCCGCTTCAACCTCAGAGCAAATCAAGCCTCATCAGTCTTCACACTGTGTTGTCTTTATGGGCTTGCTTCATCGCTCTGGCTAAGCTGGTGTAGAGCTTAGCTGTTGAGGTAGCCGTAATGGTTAAAGCTAATGTGTGTGTTACGACGCTCTTGGATATAAGGCATCAAAATTTGGATCACACGATCCAGTCCTTTCTCGATACCAAGGTCTTCCTGAGCTTTAGTCAGCTGTGCGCTCCAATCCTCATTTAAAAGACGCTTCAGAGCTTCAAACCAAGGCTCGATTTCCTCATCATCAGGAATACTGAGATAGTCTGCAACACAGTGAGCTGGAGCTTGTAGATGGATGCCAGCACCACCTGCTGCCTCTGGTAAACCACCAGAGGTGGAAGAAAGCACAGGGATGTTGTTGAACACTGCCTCAGTGGCTACTCGGCCCCATGACTCCCACCACAGGGATGGTGCTACCAATACTTTAGTGCTACCAAAGATTGGGCGCATGTTGTTCGTACCTGGGGTCATGTCGACATTGGAGAAGTCTTTTGGCGTGAAAGGATGCTGATTCTTATCGCCTTTAACGTGGAGATATTGCACATTTTCGGCAAAGTTACCACGGCTGTTGACCACAAGGAAGCGTAAATCTGGCAGCTCTGTTTTGCAGCGTAAAGCTAGCTTGGCAAAGATGGCTAAACCCTTTTCAAAGCTAGGGTTGATGAAGGTGACGTATTTAGGATCACGCTTTTTGGCCACAAAATTCGAGGTGTCGAAGATCTCGCCTGTTGGGATCATACGGATATGATCGCGACTGCGATACATGTTCTCCGAAGCCTTAGAGTCGGTCATGATGATATCGGTATTAGGGAACGAGTAGTGGCCATGGTTGCCATTTAACACAGGGTAAATGGTAACAATACCGCGACGCTTAGCCTCAGCAAAGCAGGTCATGCTTCCCATATCAGTACCGAAGGCCATCACGAAGTCTGGGGCAAAGCGATCTAGCACCTCTAAGAATACTTGGAAGTGCAGCTCTTGCTCCGCTAATGTGTTTTCCGTTTCAAAAGTGGATCTGCATCGTGTGTAGATGTAGTGGATGCCGTTTTCGTCCATTTCAAAGACGTTTTGCTTGCTGTTCTCTAATTTCTCTTTGAGGTTAGGGAAGAGACGAGCGCCGTTTGGTACATCAAAGATAAAGGACGAACATGACCATACTTCAAAGCCACGCTTAACGAGGCCTTCGAGCACGGTTTTGCAGTGGATGGATGCGCCTGAAGAAATATCGTGCAGGCTGTAAGGCGACATCCAAAGAATTTTCGGCATAAGAGGCGTTCCTCTAAAAATCAACAAATGCAGCTTGCGCTCCAGCTCTTGAGACAGTGGAGCCTGTGGGCAAAGTCAAGCAAGTTCAAGCACGCCCAACCAACGGAGTAGATGGGGGCAATACTTGTGCTCGTAATAGCCTCGCGAGCTGGTGTGGTTTAAGCGCTAATCAAGCAAAGGCCCAGATAGAGAAGCCATAGTCACACAAGGGCTCAGATGCCTTGCATTGCAAGGTGAGTACACTCTTATTGAAGATCTTAGAGCCTGAGAATTAGTAAAACTTTAGCTACAGAGAGCATAGTCTGCAAAAGGGGCTACTTGTAGTTAAGGGATAGTGAGGCGGGAATAGATCGCTGCGCTGTCGGATAAGGTAGGGCTTAGTGGCACAAAGTTGCAATCACTGGTGCTATGAAGCTGATCCTTATGCGTTAGCGCTGGCCTCTTCTTATTCCTATGAGTGACAAGTAGGCATAGTTATACGTACCCATAGCAACACGTCCTTGGGGAATCAACCTAACCAAGGAATAGGACTTGGGTAAAAGCAGAGAGGCGTCAGAGACGCTGCACAGTAAATCAGGCTAAGAGAAAAAGAGCGTTGAGACCTCGAAAAGTGACAAGCTAAACGGAAAAAGCGATAAAGCATGGCGATTGCGGGCCAAAAACAGCGTGCGCTTATGGAGTGATCCGACTTGCCTGCTTAAAAATAGGCAAAGATCCGGATCTTTATCAACAAAGAGAAATTCTAGCAAAGATCAGCGTGATCTTTAAGGGGCTTTTCCATTGCTAGCCAAGTAAGAAAATGGCTTGCGTCTGCTGCGCGATAGCGAAGTCA
>DXEV01000060.1 GCA_019114785.1 Candidatus Anaerobiospirillum pullistercoris
TGCAAGCGTTTAAGTAAGGGTTAAATTGTGGAGAGGTGAGAATTTGGATGGGGCCAGTTAGGCGGGGGTAAGGGCCTTGGTGCAGTAGGCAGTAGTGCAAAGGCGGGGAGATGTAAGCAGGCAGTAGAGGTGTGTAGGTGAATGTATAGGGGAAAAGAGCTGGGGTAGGTGATAAGAGGGCAGATAAATAAGCTGTAGTGCAAGCAAGTGGCTGCAAACACCGCTTCTGTAACAAAGGCCTATAGAGGCAGTAGAGGTTAACAGTAGACTGCGGTGGCACTCTGGTGGAGGTAGAGCTAAGACCAAAGCTCACCGAGGCCGCAAATGCGACTTCAATCTACCTGTAGCTGTATGATGCTTCATTGTGAGCAGGGGGCAATAACAGGGAAGAGGTAGCAGAGGAGAGAGGGCAGGGAAGAGGTTGTTATGCCACCAGTCGGGTGAAGTTAGCTGCAAGCTGAATGCTCTTGAGAGCCTTTGGGGACGAGAGTAAAGCCAATGGATAAGGGAAGCCGTAACTGCGATACAGCGGGTAAAAGGAGAGGATAAAGGGCAGTTGCTGTACTTGTTGACTAGTCGCTACCTGCTTAAAGACGTAGTGGGTATTGGATTAAGCCTACTTAGACCTATGTAGTACAACAAGCTAGAGTTTCAGGCACCTAAACCAGAGGGTGGCTTTTAAAGGATGGAGAGCTTAGATATGGCCACTTTATGGCTTAAATCCTTACGTCGTGGCTGCTCTGTAGCTCGTGTGAGTGAGTAGTAGGTAGCAGAGACAAAACTTCTAGGTTTTACCCAACACCCTTGGCACGCATGACTCGTATGACGGTGGCCGCATGCCTGTGAGTATGATTATGCTTCGCATAAGCTCCACCGACATGATCTAACTTACATACAGTAATCAAGAAAACGAATGTTTGGTCACGAGAGCAAAAGCAGGGTGCTAGGCTGCTTTGAGCAAGGATTGCACAATTGGTGCTTTTGCCTGCTATTTCGGTGTGTTTTTACAAGAAAAAATTAGGGGTAAACCCGCTAATATAAGCGGATTGAATGGCTTAAATAAATCACTTGTATGCTAGCATACTAGTCCATTTTGGGCGATGGGTAGAAAAATTGGAGACTGGTGGCCCAATGCTTGTTTTAGGCGTAAATAAAAATAGATACATACAGCACGTATGCTCATATTGAGTGCGCAAGATCTGCAAGAGATCCAAGGTTAGGGTTGCCAAGATGATGGCTAGTTAGCCTTTAAGAGTTTGCTTTTATGGAAAAGAAATAAAGAGAAGAGGGCTGGGTGTTGCTCTCAAGGGTAAAGGTGGGGGTCTATTGATGATGTAGGCGTTAGTGGTAGAGGTATTGCTGTACCTGTGCGCTCTTGGTGAGGAGGGTAGTTAGGAAGTAGCAAGCTTGTGCTTTAGTCACCTTGAATGAGACCAGCTAAGCTTATGTCATGCGTGGCGAGCTTGTCTCTTCTCCCCTGATTATTTGGGCGATTATTGGGGCGGGAAATAGGGGTATTGCCTACTCCACAAAAAAATAAGCTATGACGCTTAAAAAAGCCTTTTGTACAGTACTCTTTTTTGGTTTTGTGATCTTGCTTTGATTAAAATGCAGTATTAGAATACGTGGATCTTGTTTGACCACCCTTAGGTGCTCTTATGGTCAGGCACTTAAGCTCTGGCAACAAGAAACGTAAAGTCTGTCTTAGGTTTGTAGCAAACCTGAGATTAACAGGAGATTTTATTTAATGGCTACTATCAATCAGTTAGTACGTAAGCCACGTGTCAAGTCTGTTCCAAAGAACAAAGTTCCTGCTTTGGAAGCTTGCCCACAAAAGCGTGGTGTTTGTACTCGCGTTTACGCCACCAAGCCAAAGAAGCCTAATTCGGCTATGCGTAAGGTTTGCCGTGTGCGTTTAACCAACGGTTACGAAGTTACCTCTTACATCGGTGGTGAGGGTCACAACCTTCAGGAGCACTCCGTGGTCATGATCCGTGGCGGTCGTGTGCGTGATCTCCCAGGTGTGCGTTATCACGTGCTGCGTGGTCGTTTAGACTGCGCCGGTGTTAAGGACAGAAAGCAACGCCGCTCTAAGTATGGTGTCAAGAAGCCTAAGGCTTAATCGACATCCCCGCTAGAGTAAGGCCAAACGAAGCCAACGAATCTCTGCATAGGTTGGCCGAGTGTGTTTAGGTCGTGATCTTTTTGGTTTATAGCTTTTGACCATAAGGTCACTAAACGGCCACCAAATAAAGCAGAGAGCATCGCTTAGATGCCTGATGTATAAGGCATTTGCCCTAGCCCCTTTTTGGGTGCCACTGTCTTTTTTGGGGCATGAAATCCAAAAGCGCAGCATTGAAGTAAGCTAGCGCATGGATCTCAACGCGATGTAATTCGTTTTTTATCCCTTTTGTGTTTTGGATAACCCTGAAGTAACGAGGAATTACCAATGCCAAGACGTCGTGTTGTCGGTCAGCGTAAGATTCTGCCAGATCCAAAGTTCGGTTCGGAGTTACTGGCCAAGTTCATCAATGTCGTGATGTTAGACGGCAAGAAGTCCATCGCTGAAAGCATCGTTTATGGCGCATTAGACACCATTTCTGAGAAGAGCGGCAAGGAACACCTCGCCCTGTTCGAGGAAGCTCTTGACCATATCCGTCCTGCCGTTGAGGTTAAGTCCCGTCGTGTCGGCGGTGCTACCTACCAGGTTCCAGTTGAAGTTCGTCCAGCTCGTGGCAATGCCTTAGCCATGCGTTGGTTAGTTGAGGCCGCTCGTAAGCGTCACGAGAAGTCCATGGCTTTACGTTTAGCCGGTGAGATGTTAGATGCTGCCGAGAACAAGGGCTCTGCCGTGAAGAAGCGTGAAGACGTTCACCGCATGGCTGAGGCTAACAAGGCCTTCGCTCACTTCCGCTGGTAATACAAGAGGTTTTTCACTAAATGCCACGTACAACCCCTATTGAGCTATACCGTAATATCGGTATTAGCGCCCACATTGACGCTGGTAAGACCACTACTACTGAGCGTATTCTGTTCTACACCGGTAAGAGCCACAAGTTAGGTGAGGTTCACGACGGTGCTGCTACCATGGACTGGATGGAGCAGGAGCAGGAGCGTGGTATTACCATTACTTCCGCTGCAACCACTTGCTTCTGGAAGGGTATGGGCAACCACTTTGATAAGCAGTATCGCTTCAACATCATTGATACCCCAGGCCACGTGGACTTCACCATTGAGGTGGAGCGTTCCATGCGTGTGCTCGATGGTGCAGTGATGGTTTACTGCGCTGTGGGTGGTGTACAGCCTCAGTCTGAGACCGTGTGGCGTCAGGCCAATAAGTACCACGTTCCACGTATTGCTTTCGTCAATAAGATGGATCGTACCGGTGCTAACTTCCTGCGTGTTGTTGAGCAGATCAAGACCCGTTTAAAGGGCAACCCAGTTCCTTTACAGTTACCAATCGGTAAAGAGGACTCCTTCATTGGTGTGGTTGACCTGTTAAAGCGTAAGGCTATTGACTGGAACGAGAAGGATCAAGGCTTAACCTTCGAGTACACCGATATCCCTGCTGATATGGTTGATGAGGTCGAAGAGTGGCGTGCCAAGATGGTTGAAGCTGCTGCTGAGGCTGATGAGACCTTAATGGAGAAGTTCTTCGGCGGTGAGGAGCTCACCGAAGAGGAAATCATCCAAGGTTTACGTGCTCGTACCTTACGTAACGAAATCATCCCAATGTGCTGCGGCTCTGCCTTCAAGAACAAGGGTGTGCAGGCTTTACTTGACGCTGTGGTCATGTATTTACCATCCCCAGTGGATGTGCCACCAGTTAAGGGCGAGACCTTAGACGGCCAGCCAGATGAGCGTAAGACCTCTGATAAAGAGCCTTTCTCCGCTTTAGCTTTCAAGATTGCCACCGATCCATTCGTTGGTAACTTAACCTTCTTACGTTGCTACTCCGGTACCGCTGCCTCTGGCGACACCGTGCTGAACTCCGTGAAGCAGAAGCGTGAGCGCTTTGGTCGTTTAGTGCAGATGCACGCTAACAACCGTAATGAGATCAAGGAGATCTTATCCGGTGATATCGTGGCTGCTATCGGCTTAAAGGAAACCACCACTGGTGATACCTTATGCGCTGAGAATGCTCCAATCATCTTAGAGCGTATGGAGTTCCCAGATCCTGTGATCTCCGTGGCTGTTGAGCCTAAGACCAAGTCTGACCAAGAGAAGATGGCCTTAGCCTTAAACCGCTTAGCTCAAGAAGATCCATCCTTCCGCGTGCACACCGACGAAGAGTCCGGCCAGACCATTATTTCTGGTATGGGTGAGTTACACCTCGACATCATCGTCGACCGTATGCGTCGTGAGTTCAAGGTTGACTGCAACGTTGGTAAGCCTCAAGTGGCCTACCGTGAGACCATTCGCGGCAAGGTTGAGCAAGAGGGTAAGTTCGTTCGTCAGTCTGGTGGTCGTGGTCAGTACGGTCACTGCTGGTTACGCATCGAGCCTCTCGAGGCAGGCAAGGGCTACGAGTTTGCCAACGAGGTTGTGGGTGGTGTTATTCCTAAGGAGTACATCCCTGCTGTGGATAAGGGCGTGCAAGAGCAGATCGCTAACGGTGTGCTCGCAGGCTACCCAGTTGTTGACGTCAAGGTTACCGTGTACGACGGTTCCTACCACGAGGTTGACTCCTCTGAAATGGCCTTCAAGATTGCCGGTTCCATGGCATTCAAGGCTGGCTTCATGAAGGCACAGCCAGTGCTGTTAGAGCCTTTAATGAAGGTAGAGGTTGATACCCCTGAGGAGTACATGGGTGACGTGATCGGCGACTTAAACCGTCGTCGTGGTATGGTCGAGGGTATGGAAGATGGCCCAACCGGCAAGATCGTGCGCGCAATGGTGCCACTTGCTGAGATGTTCGGCTACGCCACCGACTTACGTTCGCAGACTCAGGGCCGTGCCTCCTATGTGATGGAGTTCGGTCACTACGCTGAGGCTCCAAAGAACATCGCTGATGCTGTGATCGCTGCTCGTCAGACCAAGTAATCACGGTATTTAGGGTAAAACCTATTTTTCAGTAATAGCTTTTATAGCCAGTTAGGGATGGGCTCACACCAGTAATTGTGGGCTTATCCCTAACTTTTAGCAGCAAAAAACCAAAGAGATAAGCCAAAGTGCAAAGGCGCATGGTGATATTGGTGCAGAGTGCGCTATAATGGGCTATTTTAGGGGTGCGCCTTAGAGATTAGGCCACAGACGTCGCCATTTCCGGTCTTGGCCAGACGCAGGCACGGTTGTGCAAGCATAGCTTGTGCAGTAGTGCTCAAGTCGAGTCCGCTCTAGCCCCGATAACAGAATTAATTTGAGGGTAAGAATTTACCCGTATTTTTAGGTAGATCAAAATGGCAAAAGAGAAGTTTGTCCGTACCAAGCCACACGTTAACGTTGGCACCATCGGTCACGTTGACCACGGTAAGACCACTTTAACCGCTGCTTTAACCAAGGTTTTATCTGAGCACTTCGGCGGTGCCGCTATGGCTTTCGA
>DXEV01000061.1 GCA_019114785.1 Candidatus Anaerobiospirillum pullistercoris
GACGCCTAAGGAGATCTATCGATGGCTACATCAGATACTCGCTTGCTTGATATTACCTCAACTAATAGCAAGCTCTATATCCAAGTTGATGGACTCTATCCAACCTCAACCCGTATTGAGCGCTTTGGTACTGATAGCGCTTTTGAAATCGATAAGCACACCATTGCTGAGACTCGCTTTGGTGTCGACGGCGACATGGCAGCTGGTTACGTACCTAACCCAGTTAATGTGACTGTGACCTTAGAGGCAGGTTCCAAGTACCAATATCATGGAAAATATCCTGTTGACCATACCCCTATAACGTGATCATTATTTCTGTGCTGCCTGTCCTTAGTAAGCGGTAAGTAATGCGTTTAAACACAATAATTTCTGCACTAAAAAGGTACATTGCTACAAATCTGAAAAAAATTTGCGTACCCCAAAAATGCACAACCGACTGATGTTTTTTGCACCATACACGTGCACCAATTTTTCTGTATATTTATCTATTGGAAACTTACTTTGCATTTCTTGCGCTTAGACTGTGACTGAGCCTCACAAGCATGTGAGCCACTATGCGGGGGCACACTAGTTACCTCAAAATGAAACTTTGCGTATACCGTATTTTGCTGAGCTAAATTTTCCTTGCACCTAAAGTAAGCATAAATTGCGCAAAAACTGCACAAAAACACAGGTTTTTAAGGCTTTTTTCACCAAAAGTGCATGGCTAAAAGTGTGATGATTGCACCAAAACCATCGAAAAGATTTGTAGCCCGCTTGCAGTTATTCTCAATTCTGATATTGTGAGAGCACATAAGGTTTAGTGCCGTGGTTATAGAAATCGGGCCTTCTTTTTGCGCTGAGAAGTTGTACTTTGCGCTTCGTGTTTTGAAAGGCTAGGCAGGCAACTGCATCCATGTCACTAGAGATAGTAGTCCTGCCCCATTTGCTTTTGAAGCTCGCGTAACACGCTAACTTGAGGCGAAAGTGGTCAAGCGGCATAGCTAAGCATCAGCTTATCGGGTTGAAATCCAATCCCAGCCTTGCTTAAGGGAAAGCTTGCGATAGATTAAGGAGTGCAAGCTTTTTCAGGACTATATCAAGCGCACGGTCTAAATGAGACCAAAACAAACAAGTGCGCGGTGAGTCCCGAGAGGCTAAAAGTCCTACTCTGGCCACTATTCAATACATACCAAGTCAGTCCTAACAGGCTGTAGCAGCGCGTGGCGCTGGTGTGCAGCTGCTAAGACGATATAAGAGGTATGTATTTCATAGTAACAATCAAACAAGCAAGGCAATTACACTTGGGCTAAAGGCTTTTAGAGTCTATCCCAAGTGTTTGCTTCCTAGCCCCTATTTCCTTCTCGGCTATACCAGCCCATTCCCGTTTTGTCCCTAAAACCCTATTGAGCTCTGGCTCCGCCAATAACAGCTTCTGTCGAATAGCTATCACTACCGCATACCGCACAGATTAGGCCACATAGCCCCCTACACTACCGGCATTACCTGCGCCCGCCCCTGCCACCTGCACAGCGCAGCACGAGCTGATAGGAGCTGGACTCACAGACAAAGCCAACAGAGCCGTTGAGACCATGGAGATGCGTCTCTGAGCTCGCTACAAGCCCACCTGCTCCGCTGGATTCTTGTGGAGCCCCAAAAAGAAAAGCGCCATCTTGCGACAGCGCTCTTCTCTAATATGACTTTAGCCGGACTCCATAGCCGGTTAGCAACCAGCTTTTAACAGGAGAGGAAGTGCTTGGTCAATGTAAAGACAGCACTCTTTGGGTGACGGTCACGGGTAAAGATACCCTTACGGCTATCACGTCGTACACCTAAAACTGGATTGATGTCAGCGAAGGTTAAGAACTCTCCCACCACCGCATCGTTTTCGCCAAAGATATGGTGACACAGCTCCAGCCACTTGATCTGATACTCCTCAGAGCCACGCTCTGCGCTCTCAGAATAGAAGCCAGCCAAGGTGTCCACACCATACTCACTGACAATCACCGGCTTGTGGTAAGCCAACCACGGCTTTAAGTCTTGGCGTAAGAACTCATAGAGCTGAGCTAGATCTTGGGCAGGGATCTGCTTACACAACTCGGTATCGCTGAACTTAACGCTCAAAACATCAAAGAGATCCACGATAGCGGCATTGGACTTAGCATCACGCAAATTGACCAAGGTCAAAGGCCGACTACTATCCAGACGGCGTGCATACGACACGATCGGCTCCAAGTACTGACGGATCATGAGACCATCTGCACCGTCTTGGCTATTCTTATTGGAGATAGCCTGTTCCGGCTCAGTAGCGATCGACCACATCACGACACAAGGATGGTTCTTATCACGGTTAATCAGCTCTGCCATGGTGCGCTTATGAGCCAACTGCACACGCTCATTGATCAGCTCAGGACGATACCAACATAGCGCAGGGGTTTCGTCGATCACCACAATACCCTTTAAGTCAGCATAATCCATTTGCTCCTCAGAGAATGGGCTATGTGCAGTACGATAGGCATTAGCGCCTAACAAGGCCATTAAAGACTGATCATGGATCATAGTCACGTAATCGAAAGCCTGACCACGCAACTCTGAGTCCTCAGTACGAGCCATACCCTTAAAATAGAAAGGCTTGTGGTTAATTAAGAGCTGCTGGCCACGGATCTCGATTGAGCGGATGCCCACACGTAAAGTGTACTCATCGATCACCGCGTCTCCAGACTTAAGCTGCACCTGTAAGAAATACAGGTACGAATAGCCTGGTTGCCAGAGAGTTGGATCCACCACCTCTAAGGTCACTTGGCCTTTATACTTCACACCCTCTAAGGACACGTGAGCATTGTGCGGTACAGCAGCTGTTGGCACTCGACGTCGCGGCATAGCTTGAGCTGCAGCACCATGCTCTTGAGCATAGTGAGCACGGAAGCTACTATCGATCTGATCTAGATCGCCTGATCCCTGCCAATCCCAACCCATGGTCTCTGGACTGAGCTCATCATCTACACCAGTTTCCAGAATGGCCTCTTCCTCTTCTTCATCGCTAGGAACACACTGTTCATAGAAACGAGAAGTACCACTCTCACCATCGGCGTAACCAGAATAAGAGGCAAAGTTATTAGAGTTACGACGGAAGCGACTGCGATAGTCTGTACTGGCTCTTGCTTTTGTTGTTCTTGAGCCTCCTGACAAAGCTAAATCATCTTGAACCGCTGAAACAGCCGCATAATCAGAGCTCTTAGCAGGGCCACAATCTTGAGGTTCTTGGTTGAGGATAAAATCCTCAGGATCCAGAGTGCCGCCAATACAAACGCCACTATCTGACTCACTCACAATACCATTGTCCTCAAGGTATTCATTGAGCGAGCGCTTGGAGCTCGGATCAATACCCTTTACCTCTGTGCTATCTCTTGGCTGCTCAAAGTCAAACTCACCATCTTGCTCCTTTCTAAAAGGAGAGCGCACACAGTAATGACGCTTGAAGCAATTGCGACAGTCACACTTTTGTACCTGCGTTACAGCCGAGACACCACGAGCCACTACTCGACCTTTAATGTCGCTCAAGGTCAAATTAAAGGAAGTCAGCATATAGCGCTGACGCTCTAACTCGTACTTCTTGATCTCAAGACGACGACGCATCAGAGGAGATAGTTGCAGACTATTGAGATTGGAGCCTGCCATATCCCGCGCAATCAAGCTGACATTGACGCGAGCCTTTTTTAGATCAGGACTCACATCACTCACCACCGTCAGGTCATCAATGAACTGATATGGGGTGTAGATCAGCTGCACCGAGCGTTGAATGCCAGCAAAAGTGAAGCTATTAGGGAAAGGGGAGAGCGGAGCACTAGAGGCAGACGACACGTGAGCTAAGTTGTTATTGTCAGACTTAGCCATAGCAGGATCATCATCTGCTTCCAAACCCAGCTTAGAAGACTCCAAATAGAGATCATTGTTGCAACACACCACAATGGTGAACTTATCACCAGCATGCACAAGGTGCGTAATGTCGATCTCAAAAGGGGTAAAACCACCGTAATGGTGAGCTACTTCAAACCCATCAATCCACACCGTAGCTTTATGGCTCACTGAGCCAAAACGCAACACAACACGACGGTTGCTATAGCTACGTGGCACTAATACTTGGCGTTGATACCAAACATCACCAATGTGGTTCTTAATGCGGGGATCTGAAAAGATATCGTTGTAACTGGATGGGACAGTGATCGGCTGTACCTCATCAGGAGGCAGGCCACGGAAATATCCCTTTTGATAGCCCTCACCTGCAAAGTCCACCCAAAATGCCCACAGGCCATCCAGACTTTTAACCTCGCGGTAATTATTTTCCATTGGCTTGAGCATACACGTTCTCCTTCCGAAACTTTTACCTCATTTGGTTGCGCACAGGCACGGTATACAAAAAAGACCAACTAATTGAGCCTCACGACCCAATCTCTACTCCTCAACGTCTGCGACGTAGAGTAGGCCTATATCCCCTCGAAGGTGAGGGTGCAATGTAACGTTATCCCATGAGCTGACGCTCATGGCCTTGCGGCTGAAAGTTTTTCAACCACTTCTCAGCAGCATCAAAACAACAGATCCTTAAGCTTGAAGAGACTTAAGGAACCTGCAGGACTAGCCATCAGAGCTAGCGGGACTAGCAGAGCGAGCAGAGCAAGCAGGCTCATCTGGCTATTTTTAGCGTCAGAGCCTCACTTGAAGTAATGAGGGACGCTTTGCATCCGCAGGCTAAAACACGGCTAAAGGCTTGCTGTTTTGTGCGGCAAACTCTTTCTCAAACGGACGCAGAATATGGCTTATCTTATATTAAACTTACCACTTATTATGGCATGACTTCAATGTGACGTACTAAGAGCTCTCATCACATCACGCCAAATCTTTGCTCTACATCTAAGTTTGCCTACAAACGACACACAACAAGCGACTAACAAAGACGCATAAATAAGCCAAAAATAGAGCAGATTAAACCAAATCATCAAGTGCAGCTGCTTCTATTTTACACCAAGAGCCTATGGTATAAAAACCATTAGCGAGCTCAAAACCATTGCTCTAAATTCTCATCAAAGATACTTCATTCTGAAACTCTGAACCTCCGTAGGAGTCACTAAAGAGACGTTTCATCTCGCTCCTAAGCGCGTAATTGGCGATAAAGCAAGAAAAGCAATGCGCAAAACTTGTGATCACTAGGATTGCGGGGTATGATCCAAAGTTGACAGCAAATTAATACAACACATTTTGATCTAACCTACGCCAGCACTGCACCGTTAAATCTGTTGTCGTAGCCTTAAATAAGCTATAACTTTGATGGCTTTGCACCCCTTGCTGATCCTGACCGCATTGTTACCCCCTTAATCCGTCCCTGATTGATCTTGCCACCATGACCTTGATGAGACTTTGAGCCTTTGAGTTTAGGCTATGCCTCTTACGCGTTCCCTCAATCTTCTCTGTCCTTGGCACAAGATTTTCTTGAGGCTTTGTGATGGTTTCACAACCATATCAATCAGTATTGTCAGTAACTTATGTAGTAGCTCGACAACTGACTCTGAGGGCTAACGATGAGCGCTCATGCGCATGATCGTGTGATCACTGGTGCCCCTTACCACAAGGCAAACTCGCTAATGCTGCGGTGCTGAGTGCTTAAGTGCTGAGGTTTAGATCAACTAATTTTCTTGAGGTAAAGTTATGCGCAAAGCAAATAAAGCTGCAAGAACTGCGTTTACTAGTCGCCGTTACCGCGAATTGATGCAGAACAACCGCTTTGAATGCTATAAGCATCTTGATCCTCAACCTCAATCCGACGTGGCAATCTGCCCACACCACCACGCTTTCTATGAAATCATCTTTGTCGTCCAAGGTGATCTTTTCTATGAAGTCGAAGGTCGACCATATCACTTGAAGCGTGGCGATGTGATCCTGATTGATGAGCTGCAATTCCACCATGGTCTGATCCACCACCAACAAAACTATGAGCGTTATGCCCTGTGGATCCACCCTAAATACATGCAAATGCTCAGTCGTCGCTTCCCCAAGCTGGATCCGCAGTACTGCTTCTTACAGCTCAATTCCGATAACAATAACGTAGTGCACTTAGACCAGCACTCCTTTGAGGAGCTGGAGCAGGATCTGGCCCATCTCTTTACCAGTTATTGGAGCAAAACACCGTCAGATGAGGTCTTAAGCGAAAGCTATTTCGCTATCATCATGACCAAGCTCAACCAGATCGTACACCGCCAGCATTGCGCACAATTGCATGCCGCTGCTACAACCGCTGCTGCTGTAGCCGCTGCCCACGCACCTATTGGTCAAGGCACCCGTGCCGCATTGCAAGGCACCTATGTTGGCCCTGAGGCTCCTAATATCATTCCTACCGCTAACGTTAGCTCTGCAGATAGCTCACACCAAGCGGCTAATGCTGACTCTGCGCAGTCCCAGAATCCAACACAAGCCCCTGTTCACAGCTTTGATAGCGTTTATACTACCGACAACGCCAAAATACAGCCTGTGGACATCGCCACCGCTGCTCATGACCCTAATAACAAAGTTTTCTCCTCGGTCTTCTTCCATAACACCCGCACCACTACTGATACCGTTAAGCTCACTACTAATGCTCAAGCTGGTGCCACAGATATGGCAGGATCGGCTCATTTTTCTGCCCCACAGGTACAAGCGCTAATGTCCTCCAACAACGAGGCCCTGCAAGCGCAAACCGCTGTCACCAATACCATTACAAGCCTCGCTCCAGCCGCTTCACTCTATGAAGTTGTCACTCAGCTGCACGATCCTCGTGATGCTAACGACATCTTTAATGCCGACCCTAAGCTTAGCGCTGATAATTGGGAGCTGGACTGGGAATATGCCAACGGCAAATACTCAGCCCACTACATGGACGTTACTGGCCAAAACAGAGATGAGGAGCGTGACGACGTAGTAGAAGAGGTGTTAGGCGACGATGACACAGACTTAAGTGTCAACGCCATCAATACATTACCTGAAGCCATGGCCTCAGCTTTAGCCACCTCAGCAGCTGCCCAAGGGGAACACATTACCGCCTCTGAGCTTAAAGCTGAGCTTGCGGCTACAGCTGCAACTGACATTAGTAGCGAAAACGCTGCTGAGGCTGCTGCCGAGGCCGCCACTGAAGCTGCCGCTAATGCAGCAATTACAGATAATATTGGTGTTAGTAATATCAGCGACTCCACTGTGATCCCTGCCCAGCTAAACTCTGGCTACAGTGTGATCTCAAGTCAGCTGTCGACTCATCAGACTCCACTGGACACTTCTGATCTGAGTGCTCATAAACAAGGCACTACTGTCGCTGACAGCCAAGCTAATGAGGCTAACGCTATCGCACTGGCCGCCCAAGATGATGGTTCTAAACCTGCTCCAATGGTGACTCAATCGGATGAGTCTCACTATAACTACCACTTAGACGACGATATGCACCTGAATTTAAACTTAAGCGAGCGCCTCAAACTCAGCGCCTTGCTCAAGTACATCAACCTGCATATCAACGATAACTTAAGCTTAGATGAGCTGGCCCAGCGCTTCTCGCTCAGTAAGTTCTATCTTACCCGTCGCTTTAAGGAGCTCACAGGACTATCTCTACACCAATTTATTGTGAAGAAGCGTCTAACTAAGGCCCGTTACCTGATCAGCGTTGGTGTAGACCCATATCGTGCTGCTGTGGATGCAGGCTTTAACAACTACTCGCACTTCTCACGCACCTTTAAGTCCTACTTTGGCCAAAACCCAAGCTCCATCCCACAAGCCCATACCATTCACCACAATCATGGAGCAGAGGCCCAAGAGAGCAGCAAAACTCACGTTGCCAACCAGTAGTTTAAGCATGCTGCGTGAACATGAGCCATGGGCACCACGTGACACCACAGTGAAGCTGTGGCCACATGGCTTGCTGCTGCACAGCAAAAAATAAAGCCCCTTCCTCAAGTGCTACCTCCGTCATGGTGGTAACAGCCAAGTAAGAGGCTATGCGCTCGTGCTTTCCTAGTAGCGATTGTGCTGACGTAAGTAAGCAATCAGGGCGTTGGTGCAGTCTTCAAGCTCAGCAACTAAACGACGAGCCTCTTCATACTTCTCGTCTTGGTAGTACTCCATGGTGTCCAACATGTCTTGGAAATCACCCAAAGAGCTATCTACCTGCATAATGATGTGCTTACAGAGCTTAAAGCGGATCTCCAGAGCCTTAGCAGCCAGATCCTCTTCAGTTTGTGGAGCATCTAAGGACTCACTGACGACAGGAGCTTGGTCTTCACCCACAGTAGCCGCAAGCTCTGCATTGGCCTTTAGCTCGGTCTTAATAGAGTCCTCAGGCGCTGCATTGGCAGCAGCGTCTTCTACCACCTCAGCTTGAGGTATTGCCACTTGTGATTCCTCAGCCTCTGCTTGTGCCTGTGCCTGTGCAGCTGGTGCAGCCCCAGCTGTAAAGTTTTCATCTTGCTCTTCGTCATCAGGAAAATTAGCAAACAGGATCTCAGCTGCTGTCAGAGGTTTGGCTGAAGCTGGGCTCTGCGTTGCTGCGCTTTGCGCTGCATCGTCAGCTGCAAGAGCAGATGAGGCATCACCCGTTGCGCCAGATGCAGCAGAAGCTGTCTTGTTGTGTTGAGCAACAGCCTGCATCTGTGCTTCTTCTTGATCCTTTGCCTGCAAGATCTTATGAATCGTAGAAATGAGATCATTTAATCCTTTTAAGATCTCGTCACGATTAGGGTACATCTGTCCTTGCCTCCCTTTCCCAAAAATACAGCCTCGCAAGCTTTTGCCTGCTCACAACAGCGCCAGCGTGACAGCATAGGAACAGAGCAAAATTGAGCTCTCGAGACCTGCTCGCCTCTAATTTTAGCGACAAGGCCCCTCATTGCCTAGGGTTTGCCTATGGGTTGCCTAGGGTTTGCCTCAAGTCGCCTCTCGGCCTATATGCGCATATGCGCCAAGCTGGCAAAGCCTCCTGCGCACTTTTTCTCTGCGCAAAATTAGTGCATTTTCTCACGATTCTGCACACTTTTTCAGCTTTTAAGCGCTCGCACCTACCCCCAACCAAAGCGACAAACTTCAGCTTGTTGCCATCTTCTAAAATAGGCTCAGCTTTCACCTGCACTTTGCAGAAACGGCCTAGAGCCGTTTTGGTGCAAGGGCAAAAGTGTGGTAAATTAGCCTTAAATGCCACTGAGTTCAAACAAAGCCTAATTTAGGCCAAAACTCAGCTACCTCTAACTACCTGAAATCAGGGTCTTTAGAGGTAAAGATAGCTAGGACTTGTTGCCTCAACTATCATCCGGCCAGATTTTTCTTAAACTAGCCTCCAGCTCTTTTGCGCTGCAGATCGTCACCTTACAAGACAGCGGTTGCTGCTTAGATGTGCCCCTGTCTTGAGCCCTGCAATTTGCCTGCAAATTGAGATAAAGCTCGGCAAGGGAGCTCTGCTTTTTTGCCTCTAAGTTTGGAAGTCATTACATCCCATGTGTTCCATTTTTGGCATCTTTGATATTAAAGAGAACCCACAGGCCCTGCGCAACACCGCGCTGGAAATGTCGCGTACCCAACGTCATCGCGGCCCTGATTGGGAAGGTATTTACCAAGGCGATCATGCTATCGTCGTTCATGAGCGTTTATCCATCGTTGACCCAGGTAATGGTGCTCAGCCTTTATACAACGCCGACAAGACTCAGGTCTTAGCTGCCAATGGTGAGATCTACAATCACATGCAGCTCAAGAGCGAGCTCAAAGAGCCATACACTTTCTCTACTGGCTCTGACTGCGAGGTGATCATCCCTCTGTACCAAGAGTTCAAGAAGACTGGTAAGATCTTCTTAGATCGCCTGATCGGTGATTTTGCTTTTGTCCTCTACGATGCCACCGACGATAGCTACTTCATTGCCCGTGATCACATGGGTATCGTCCCTTGCTACGTAGGTACCGATCACGAAGGCCGTTTCTATGTGGCCTCTGAGATGAAAGCCTTAACCCCAGTCTGCGATAGCGTCAAAGAGTTTCCTCCAGGACACTACCTCTACTCCAAGCAGGACTTAGAGTTCCACCAATACTACAAGCGTAATTGGATGGAGTATGACAACGTTAAGGACAATAAGACCTCCGTTGAGGACTTAAAGAACGCCTTATTAGACAGCGTGAAGCGCCAGTTAATGTGTGACGTGCCATACGGCGTGTTACTCTCTGGCGGTCTTGATTCTTCTGTGATCTCTGCTATCGCTAAGCTCTACTCTGAGCGCCGCGTGGAAGACAACGGTTCCAGCCAAGCTTGGTACCCACGTCTGCACTCCTTTGCCATTGGCTTAAAGGATGCCCCAGATTTAAAGAAGGCTCGTATCGTTGCTGATTACTTAGGCACCGTCCACCACGAGATCCACTACACCATTCAAGAGGGCTTAGATGCCTTACGTGATGTGATCTACCACATCGAGACCTACGACGTGACCACCATCCGTGCTTCTACCCCAATGTACTTAATGGCTCGTTACATCAAGTCCATGGGCATTAAGATGGTGCTCTCCGGTGAGGGCTCCGATGAGATCTTTGGCGGCTACCTCTACTTCCATAAGGCTCCAAATGCTCAAGAGTTCCACGAGGAACTGGTGCGTAAGCTCTCGCAATTACACTTATACGACTGCCTGCGTGCTAACAAGTCCTTAATGGCTTGGGGCGTTGAGGGTCGTGTGCCATTCTTAGACAAGAAGTTCTTAGACGTGGCTATGCACATCAATCCACAGGATAAGATGTGCCCAGGCAAGACCATCGAAAAGAAGGTCTTACGTGAGGCCTTTGAGGGCATGCTGCCAGAAGAGATCTTATGGCGTCAAAAGGAGCAGTTCTCCGACGGTGTGGGCTACTCTTGGATTGATGCTCTGCGCGATTATGCTGAAGAGCAAGTCAGCGATCGTAAATTTGCTGAGCGCGAGACCCGCTTCCCTGTGAACACCCCAGTGACCAAGGAAGCTTACCTCTATCGTGAGATCTTCGAGGACATCTTCAAGCTGCCATCTGCCGTGAAGACCGTGCCATATGGTAAGTCTGTGGCTTGCTCCACTGAGACCGCTATTGCTTGGGACGAGAAGTTCAAGAACATGGCCGATCCTTCTGGCCGTGCCGTAACTGACGTGCACGATCAGGCCTATGAGATGGGTCACAAGCTGTAATCAGAGCCACACCAAGCTCTAAGCTTGCTCTGCTTTAGCCTACAAATCATCGTAGGAGTAAGACAGAGAGCCTAAAAGCCACCTTGGGTCACACCTGAGGTGGCTTTGCTATTTTAGCGCCCGCCCCTGCCCGTTGCGGGAAAATACCGTTTACCTTTACCCTTGCCGAGCTTCCTATGGCCAAAAAAGGCTTAGTCCGCGTTCCTTACTATCCTCAGCTCAACGTGCTGCGGCCCCTACACCCCGATGCCCCCCTAGTTATGTCATCGCTCCTTTTTTGGATGGCTCGTAACAGTGAGCCCACCTTTTGTGAGCTCCGCCATAACTACCAAATGGCCATGCACTTAGGTCTGCCTTTAGCCAGCTTTACCGCTTGCCTGCAATGTCTCAAACAAGAGCAGCTCTTTATCGCTCATGAATTTGTGATCCCACCAAAGGAGGTCACAGCCAATAGTAAAGAGCGTCATGAGACTCGCTTAAGCTTAGACTTTATGGCCTTAGAGCGTTTGCTCGCCCGCTTGAGCTCCCCATGCGCTGATCAAGAAGCAATTGATACCGAGGCCAAGACTACGCTGCCACCACCATTGCCCGCTTGTCCGCTTACCAGTAAATTACTGCAACATGCCGCTGATGATGCCTTTGACTTCTACGACGTCATCGACGAAAAGTTTTTACCTGTTACCCAAAAGCTGTGCGGTACCTTAAGAGGCGATGACTTTACCCGTGCCGCTGAGCTCTGCTCACAGCTGGTGGTCTTTATTAATGAAGAACACGAAGAGCTGGCCTTTAAGGCTATTGCGCCAGGCTGGAAATTACTGCTCATAGTGCCAATCCATCAAAGCTGGCAAGAGTACGCACAAGAGCTGAGTATTCGCTTCTTACGCACAGGCGAGCGCGCCGTTGACCTCAACCTCAGTGATGGTAATTTCTTTTTCCCTGACTACGATGAAATCAAAAGCCCACAGCATCTGATCAAACACTTTGGGCAAAAGGTGGAACCACGCATCGTGGCCAGTGCTTTATTAATTGCCTTAAGTGCTCATTTCCCACAACAGCTGTATTTGCAAAGCGAGCTCAGCGTAAAAGAGCTCACCCCTGCCATCAAGCTCGTACACGAGCTCTGGCCCGAGCTCGATCTCAGGAAGGCTTTTACCCCAGCCTACTTCAGTGGTCGCCGTTTAAATCCAGAGCAAGAAGCAGCCGAGCAAAACGCGCTGCAACAGGCACTGCAAGTACTGCAAGCGCTAGCATAACCCTCTCAAGGCACTTACTGCATGGTGCGCGGCCATGCACATCTCTCCGCGCCGCGCGTTGTCCCAGCTCTGGGCCCTATAGCCCACCTAGCAGCCAGCCTGCAGCATAGCAACGCGCTAACTAGCGCAAACACGGCTAAGCCAGCCCCAGTCTCATCAGGCTTAGACAGATCTGAGACTATCCTTAATGCAGCGCTGGCGGCTATCTTGCAGACCCACGACCTGCTTCTTGAAAAGATGAGTCTTTGCACCATTTTGGGCATAAAGTTAATGTAAAACAGCTCCGTGCTCGACATGGGCTATCCATGGGAAAACCTGCTAGCTTGCACTACGTGAAAACATGGAAGTTGAGCAATTTTCCCGATATTTTTCTTCATTTAGACTAGATCAATTCGTTGTTTTAGGTAAAATACGCAGGTTTAGACTCAAAAAAGTGAATGAGAGTAACGTAGCAAGTTTTGCCTTTGGGATGTCTTAGGACAAGGTTCTTTCTTGTAGTACACATCGAACCAAATTAGGCCCAATTGGACAAGCATACCGCAACCTAACAGCAACAAGCTGCTCTGCCAAAAACAACACATGGCTAGAGTGCACTGGCCACAGAGCTTTGAGTCTTGCTGGATCCCTGCACTAAGTTACCTTGTTGCCACACAGAGTCTCAACCCCCAGTGGATTTTTCTTAGCACCACACGTAGCCACCAAGGCCAAGAGCATCTACTGCAACAGCCTACATAAAATTGCCTGCTACGTACCAGCGCCACAAAACACCTGTAGTGCAACTAACTTATGGTGCTACAGGGTGTTTGCCCTAAATTCATGAATGGCAGCATACAGATCTCGAGTTTAGCTGACAGAATCTCAAGCAGACCAAGGAGCAAGGCAGGATGAGCACTGCACTTTAGCATCTTAGTCTTTTTTCATAGGTAAGACTCTGGCTCATCCTTTTGGTTAACTCTTGACGCAGGAGCGTATGACTGCTTTTCTATAGGCTACTGGTCATGCGCGTAATTGTATGGATAAGGCTCAGCACACCTCTCTGACGACTCCGCCATCAGCTTCGGTAGAAGTGCGATCTGCTGCTACCCCAGCGCCAAATGCCGTGAGCAATACAGCTCAAGCTCAGGTCAGCACCCCATTAAGCTCACCTGATGCTGCTACAATGCACACTCATAACTCTGATGTCGTGAGCAATAGCTCTATATCGCACCACACTTCCAGTCCTTTAGCAGCAAGTGCTGCAGGCTCAGAGGCGCTAACTACACGCTTATCTTCTCATCCTGAGGTTGAGGGTGTTACCGATCTCGACACCATCACTTACTGGCACCCACGCTACAAAACGGCCACCGATTTCATGGCCGAGCAAGATAGTAACAGTGGGCAGGCACATCCGATCTATGGTGAAGAACTCTTAGCCGCTCTGCACTACGTGCATTTAAATCAAGCTCTCACCGCGCCTAATCCACAAGCCGCACGTCTTGCTTCTCTGTCCCAAGCTTCGTCCTCCTTAACTGATGTCAATCTGATCTTACAAAACGCCGAAGCTCTAGATTTAAATCACAGCGCCTTACAGACAGCGCCCGCCCCTCACGTAGTACCAAGTGCAGCAACAGCACACACTTCGTCGGGGTCGACCGTATCCGGCAAGGCAAACCTAGAGCAGGACAAGCAGCACCAGAAGAGCCATGAGTCCTCCCAACCAGTGCCACAGATGGACTTCAGTGCCATACACTCCTTTGATCCTGTCAGTGGTGCAGCCGTATTACGCGCACGTGATGCCGTTTTACCAAACAATACTGATAGCTCTCTTGAGGTTCCTGATGTTAATCGCCATATCTCGGGATTAATCGCCGCTGATCACAAGCTCAAAGCCACTCCTCACCTCAACGAAAAAGAGGTCATGGACTATAACTATATCCATGGTGGACGCAAAGGGATGAAGATCAACGTCGAGCAACAGATCGCGCAGCGCTTACAAGCCGTCAAAGACAAAATGCGCTCAGTCGAACAAACTGCCGCTTCTCTGGCAGCCGCGACCGTTGATACCTTTAATCCCGTCTCTAGTGCTACAGCTTATCCAGAGAACCATGGCCCCTTAGCCACACCAACGCCCCTTCTAACTGAAGCTTATTCAGCCGGTCTCGCGGCCGCCGCTTCGGATAAGTTCTCTATGCCTTTAGGACAGGCGCTGACCTTACAGCCTGAGATCTCTTTCCTTGAAGGCTTGATCCGAGGCATGCACAACTTAGAGCATTCCATTCACCTGCTGATGGCGATCTTAGGTGATGGTCTGATGCTGCATGCTATTGGTAATAACTACCAGCGTAAGATGCTGTGGGTCAATCAATCTCTGTGCAAGATCTACGGATACTCTTACAACCAATTGGATAAGCTCACCGGCACTCCGCAAAATCCGCAGATCATCCACCCTAACGATATTGGGCGTTTCTTTAACACCTTTATCAACTGTGCTGCTAAACAGCAACAAAAGGTTGCTGCCTCCAAAGCAGCAAAAGAAGCCTCACAAGCTACCGCCGGTGGTGCCTATGCAGCGGCGCAAGCTGCGCAGGCAGTTGATGGTGCGCTGGAAACTGCCTCTGGTGCTGAGACCACCATTTCTACGGCCCCAACGGCCGTTGCTGCAGCCGCTGCCGCGACTGAGAGCGCCCATGTCACAGATCCAGACGCTAAATTTATTCTCAACGATCTCGCCGCGCATCTACAAAACCTGCAAATGGTGGATACCGAGGATAATATCGCGCATACCGAATACCGCGTGCTCAATGGTAAGAGCAAGCAATATATCTGGATCGACATCCGTGGTGTCTACATTGGTCAATACCAAGGCATGGCTCTCTTCTTATGCCTGCTCAAAGAGATCACCGCCGAAAAGAAGACCAAAGACCGCATGGAGCGCTGGATCCGTAAGAGCGAAATGCTTTCTGAGGCCTGCCAAGAGCTCGTCTTTGAGTATGACTACAACACCGACGTCTTTGAGCGTTTTGGCAACTACCAAGACTATGTGCCAGCTCTCCAGCGTAAGCAAAAGGACTTCCTTGAGAACCTGCCGATCAAGGACAACATCCACCCTGACGATCGCCATATCTTGTCCTCAGTACTGCGTGACACCTCTCTTGCCAGTGAGAACAAGCGTCGTACCGTCAAATTCCGTCTGTGCCCGCTAAGTGGACAGGAGTACCTGTGGCATGCCTGCTCTGCTATTGGCTACACCGAGGAGAGTACTGGCCATATCAAGATCATTGGTAAGGTCTATAACATCCACTCTTACGAGTCGCATATTGCCACCCTCAACCTCAAGAACCAGCATGATCCAATGACCCACTTGCTCAACAAGACGGCCATGGATCAGCGCAGCCGTCAGATCCTGCTGGAGCACAAGCAAGAGCGTCACGCCTTGCTCATGATCGACATTGACAACTTTAAGCAGGTCAATGACAAGTATGGCCACTCTTTTGGCGATGAAGTGATCCATATGGTTGCCAACTGCTTAAAAAACACGTTCCGTAGCTCTGATCTCGTGGCACGTGTGGGTGGAGATGAATTTGCCGTGCTTTTAAAGCACGTGTCCTTTGAGCAATCACTAGCTTTAGCTGAGCTCTACTTACAGATCCTCAGTACCCAATGTACACAGCTATCGCAACCTTATCAGGTCACCAGCTCAGTGGGTATAGCCTACTTCCCAGATGACGCTGCTAATTTCGACGATCTGTATAATGCCGCCGATAACGCCCTCTATATGGTAAAAAGACACAATAAGGGCCAAGTGGCACAATATAACGATTGTTTGGTTGCCCAGCCGACACCGGTGATCCCACCAGAGATGGTGCTCAACCAAGAGCAAGAGCGTTTTGCGCAAACGCTGCAAAAGCTGGAGAGGAAGCGCCTATCAGATGCTTTTGCCACGCCGCATGGCAATGAGCCTCCACGCTCAGGCAACGCAAACCGCGCAGACCGCGCAGGCAGCGCAGACCGCGCAGGCGATGGCGAGAGTGAGCAGCATAACGAGCCAAACACACGCTCAGACTGTTCCCCAGCAGCCGCCCCTGCTGACACA
This sequence comes from Candidatus Anaerobiospirillum pullistercoris, assembly GCA_019114785.1. Taxonomy (GTDB): domain Bacteria; phylum Pseudomonadota; class Gammaproteobacteria; order Enterobacterales; family Succinivibrionaceae; genus Anaerobiospirillum; species Anaerobiospirillum pullistercoris. Next base: position 16,494 of record DXEV01000061.1, read on the forward strand.
GCTGCCACAGCTGACGCCGCGCCTAATAACGCAGCTGACGCCGCGCCCAATACCGCAGCTGACGCTGCGTCTAACAGCGCAGCTGACGACACGCCCCATCCTTCTCAGGAGCAATAGTCAGAGCCTCCACCGGAGCCACACCGGAGCTTCACTGGAGTAAGCCCCATCCTGAGAAGGCTGAAGGCTATAAGCCTGCCTCAAAATCACCCTACCTTAGACCGACCCCTGCTTAGTCAGGGGGAGAGTCTTATACCCCACCGTCGCGCCCTAACATAGGGCAAACACTAAGCTTTTTGCACCAATATCGTACCAATCAACGTGTCCGTGCACAAAAACTAAAAGACCGTTTAGTCCTTGCCATAAAATGAGCTCTCTACTTTCCTTTGCCAACATTTAGAGCAAGCAAAGGCAAGAGCTAGGATTTTTCAGGTTTTGAGAGGTGTTTGATGTCTAGCGAAATTCGGCGTGGATTTTTCTCAGCTCTACCACTAATGATTGGCTTCATCCCTCTGGCCATGATCTTAGGTGCACAATGCAGCCAAATCGGAATCAGCAGTTTAGGCAGCTACCTCATGACAGCTCTAAACTTTGCTGGTGGTAGTGAATTTGCCGCTATCGGTTTATGGGCTGCTGTACCTCCATTCCTGCTCATCGCTTTTACCACCTTTTGTATTAACTCCCGCCATATCGTGATGGGAGCCGCTTTAGCGCCTTATATCCGCCAAGAAAGCACCTTACGCATCATGCTGATCTACTTTTTAATGTGTGATGAGACATGGTCGCTAAGCATGCAGGATATACAGCGTCGCGCTCAAGAAAATCGTAATCCATTCTCCTTTGGTTACTACTTGGGCGTGGGCCTCAGCCTGTGGTCGATGTGGAGTATTTCTACTTTTTGTGGCAGCTTGGTCGGACGGATCTTAGGCGATCTCTCGCAGTGGGGCTTTGCTATGGCACTACCTGCTACCTTTATCGGTTTGTCCATCTCGCTGCGACCAAGAAAAGACCTCCTGCTTTATATTCCTGTAGCCTGCAGCTTTATCCTCTCAGGTGCCTGCAGTGTCTTCTGGGATCCAAAATATGCCGTGGCCTGTGGTGCCTTTGGTGGCTTGTTCTGTGCCTATTTAGTCCAGATCTACAAGGAAAAGCATGGCTTAGTGACAGCTGAAACTCACAACACGGAAACAGCAGCAAGTACGGCCACGCAAAATACAGCCGACGCCTCTGCAGATCCGAACACTGCTAATGCTGCTGCCCCAGCCAACACAGCTAACGTAGCTAACGTAGCTGACACGACAGCCTCTGTCGCCACCGCAAAACCTTAATGCCGCCACAAAAGGCTATCGCACAATTACTCTGCCAAGGCTTCATCATGGAAACAATGCACTTTTGGACAAACTACTGGGAAGTGATCACTATCCTCTGTATGGGCATCACTACCTACTTTACCCGTACTGTAGGCTTTGTCTGGCTACGTAAGCACCAGATCAGACCTCGCGCTCAAGCCGTATTGGCCTCCAGCCCATGCTGCGTTATGGTCAGTGTCGTGGCCCCTTCGTTCATGACCACCGATCCAAAGACCCTAATATCCCTAGCTTTTTGTATTCTACTGTCATTTAAATGCTCACTGGGCGTCACCATTTGTGGCACCGTGGCTTTTATGGCCTTATTGCAGAACTTACTCTAATACTCACGCAGGGCGGCATGCCACCCATGGCATGCCGAGCTGGGCCCGCCGAGCTCAGCAAGCTGAACTTAGTCTCAGCGCAGCAGCGCTCAAGGGCAGCAGCGCTCAAGGAAAGCCCACCTGAGTCTGAGGCGCATTTCCCTCTCTGATCCATACCCCTCTCCAACATGATGCAGCATGCCCTGCCATGCCCTGCTCCAATGCTCAGCTGCACAGTGGTTACACGCCTACCATGCCGCAGCTACGCTGCAACCAAAGACCAGCTATGCGCCCTAAGCTAACTCCAGTGCAGTGCACGGTGCGCGATTGAGCCCCTAAATTCCCCTATATCAGCCCTGCATCCCCTATTCCCGCCATTTACAGCTAACCTGCTCTTGCTGCTTCCTTTGCTGCATCTAGTGATGGAATATTTTTCCATAAACACCCTAGTTACATGAAATAATTTTTTCACAAAATCTGGCTGAGAAATTTTGGCTCGGAACTTTGTATACGCTCTAAATCTACTAGTATTGCGGGCTCAGCAATTGCATTGACCACATTATGATCGAGAAAAAAGTGTGCACTCCTTGCCGTGTAAACGTTTTTATGTGCGAAAGTTGCGCGCTAGATCTACTTTTTACAAAGATCACACTTGATTTAGTCGTAACTTGTGCATAATGGGACAAGAACATGATTTGGCAGCAAAGCTAGACTTGTAGCGCTCTCTGTCACTTTGTGAGTTTGTTGGTATACCGCCACATTGATCGCTACGGAAAAAAATTTCACCTACAGCACGATTGTGGAGATTTGAACCAGACGAACACCACAAAAAATCAAACACAACACAGAAATAGGCATGCAGACTCCTCAAAGGAGTGCTCCTATACGGAATTAAGAAGCAGCTTTTTAGGATCTTGAGGATAGCGGCTGAAAAACCGCCCTATGCTAAAGCAACGTCCCATGCGAGGTTTTCATGGGAAGCTATTTAGCAGATGTTAGGCGCTGGTTGACTCAACCAGTAACCAAGAATGCACCATATCTGGCACGACAATAGACCGCTATAGTGGCTATCGGGCTGTTAATTTGGCGATGACTGACCTACTACATGGTTAGTTCTAGCCCCTGACATCCATTCCATCGGTCTGACGCGCACCAATTTCTTTTTAGATAGATTGCGGCTCATCGATCTGTAAATTAAGGAGTTCAACGTGAACAAGAGTGAGTTAGTCGAACGCGTTTCCAAGAAGGCCAATCTTTCGGTCAAGGACTCAAACGCCGCCGTCAACGCTTTCATGAGTGTAGTGAAAGAAAGCTTAGCCAATGGCGAAGAAGTTGTTTTAGTAGGCTTTGGTAGCTTCTTAGTACGCGATCGTGCAGCCCGCACCGGTCACAATCCACGTACTGGCGAGCCATTATCAATTCCAGCTGTTAAGGTTCCAGCCTTCCGTCCTGGCAAGACCTTAAAGGACAGCGTCAACCAATAACCAACGCAGCCTGAAGCTGAGTTTAGTTTTCTAGCACAGCTGTGAGCACAAGCTCAGCTGTCTACGCCCTCCTGAGGGAGTCCTTGGGAGGGCGTAAATTTTTGTCCCGCCGATTGACCTATCTCTCCCCAGAGCTGCCCACAGCATGATTTTGGTTGGCTGCAGCAGCTGTAGCAGCTTTAACAGCTGTAGCCAACATCTCGCCCCCTGCACTCCCAGTTCTGCCAAGTTAACCGCAAAGAGCCCATTCCTAGCTAAACCACGTGCCCCTGTGATAAGATTGAGGGCCTAAAAGTGTCTACGCATGCGATCTTGCGCCCCTTTTATTGCACTCTATTAACCCTGCAGTTAAAAGGCTGATAAGCAAGCACCTTGCACCACACTTTGTGCGAAATGTCGTCGGGTATTGTCAGCAGTCTGCGCCCACGCCACAGATAGCTATCTTGGCCCTAAGAGTTTTCCTCTAAGCTGAGCTGTCTTGAGCACCACCACACCTTTTAGGCACAGCACAGTACCTAATATCAAAAGCTCTTGAGCTTCGGTGCTTCAGGCCGGACTGCGGAGAAGTTGTTAATGTTATCGGATAAGCTACAGGCAGGTGCCCACAGTAAGCTCTTTAAAGCATTACTGGCACTTATTGTCATCTCTTTTGTTTTAACAAGTGTGGGTAGTTACCTGATCCCACGTTTAAACACCGATCCTGTGACCATTGGTGAATACAAGATCAGCTCGAACGAGTGGACGGAGCAATACAACCGCCGTGCTCAGCAATTACACCGCTATGGCCCACAAGCCGCTGCTTTATTGGAAAACCCACAGTATGTGGTCGAGCTCAAGAAGCAGGTACTGGAGAGCATGATCAATAACGTCGCTTTCAACAGCGCCGTTTGGGATATGAACGTGCGCATCGGCGATGAGCAAGTCCGCGATGTGATCCGCAATACCCCTGCTTTCCAAAAAGATGGCCATTTTAACAACGACCTCTATTTAGCCACTGTACGCAACATGGGCATGAACCCAGAGTACTTTGGTGAGCAATTACGTGTCTCGCTCATGAGTGAGGCTGTATCACGTCCTTTACTGGATACTGCTTCCACTCCAATGCCATATGAGCTGCGTACTATTGCTGCACTGTTAGCCCAGAGACGTACCGTTAATCTCTACACCGTAGATAGCGAAGCTATTGCCAAAGACATCACTGTCACTGAGACCGAGGCTCAAAACTACTATGAGCAAAACCATGACAAGTTCATGGCTCCAGCTAATGTGCGCTTCAATTACTTACTGCTGTCCTTAGAAGAGCTCAAGGATAAGGTTGAAGTAAGTGAGGACAAGGTCTCTGAGTTCTACGATCTCTACCATGAAGACTTTGCCTTACCAGAGCAACGCCGTATTGCCCACATTATCATTCGTGCTAACAGTGAAGATGCCGCTGAGCGCGTCCAAGCTGTAGAAAAAGCTTTAGCCGCTGGTGAAAAGTTTAGCGCTGTTGCTGCCAAATACTCTGATGATGCTGCCACCAAAGATCGTGGCGGCGAGATGGGTGTATACAAGCGTGGTGAGCTGGCTGCCAACTTAGATGCAGCTGCTTTTGCCCTCGCTGCTGTCGGTGATGTCAGCCCTAAGATTGAGGACAACTACGGTACCCACTTCGTGTCCTTACTTGAAGTTGTTCCTGCCCACACTCCAGAGCTCTCTGAGATCAAGCAGGAAGTACAAACTGCCTACATCAATGCTCAAGCTCGTGAGCTGTTTAACTCGCAAATCACCACCATGTCTGATATGTCCTTTGAAAATCCAGACAGCTTAGACGTGACTGCTGAAGCTCTGCAGTTAAAGATCCAAGACTCGGGTAACTTAGACCAAGGTGATCTCCACGCTAAGTGGCCTTTAAACACCAAAGCCGTGCAAGACTTAGCCTTTAACGAAGAGGTGTATACCTCTGGCGTTAACAGTCAGGTGATCAACATCGACGAGGATAATGCCATTGTGATCAATGTGGTTGATCACCACGATCGCAGCTTACGTGACTTTGCTGAGGTGAAGACTGACGCTTTCACTCAAGTACGTGCCCAGAAGATCAACGATCAGGCTTACGCTACTTTAGAGCAGACTGCTAAGGCTCTGCAGCAGGATCCAAATGCAGCCTTACCTGAGAACGTCAGCGTCAAGCCTAATGTCGAGATCGCCATTGGCACCGCCAGCGTGGCTCCAGAGTTTAGCCAAGCTATCTTTGCTCTGCCACGTAACGAAAACTTAGCCTACACGATCGATATCAACAATGATGTTGAGACTTTAGCAGTGCTGCAAAAGGTTGAAGAAGGCGATGCCGCTACCTTACAAACCTTTGAGCAGATCTTAGGCTCTCAATACCGTCAATACCTTGGTTTAAATGCGCAAAATGCCATCTATCGTCAGGCTCGTGCTCTCAACGAAATTGAGTACAACCAAGAGGCCATCAATCTGGTAACGCGCACCGACGACTTAAACTAAATAAACCTCGCTACTGCTGAGCTAACTGCATAGCTCAGCTTTACGAGGAAAATAAAAAGCCCCCGACAAACGACATTGCCGAGGGCTTTTTTCTTTCTTTTTTCTTTGTAGCTGCAAGCGCAGCAAAGTTGCTGCCAGCCAGCAGCCCACAGGCTTACGCCTGTGAGAGCCAGCAAGCCTACAGACCTGCTGAGCTGTATCAGCAATGGCCTTAGACCAGCTTATCACCAACAGCTTTGGAGAACGACACGAACAGGTCAACGGCTTGCACTGAAGCGTGATCAAAGAACAGGCTCTGCTTGTTGTCTAAAGCAGCAATGGCATCCATATAGCCTTGATCTAAGGTGAAATCAAAAATGTTGAAGTTCTCGGCCATGCGCTCTTTGTGAGTGCTCTTGGCTAAAGCCACCACATTACGCTGCATTAAGAAGCGTAAGATAACTTGAGCAACGCTCTTACCATGCTTAGCAGCAATCTGCTTGAGCACAGGCTGCTCAAACATACCATTGCGGCCTTCACCGAAAGGAGCCCAAGCCTCAATCTGAACCTTACGCTGCTCCATCACCTGCTGAGCTTCTACCTGCTGGTGGAATGGATTGACCTCAACTTGGTTAACCTGAGGTACCACACGAGCAAAGGCAGCCAGATCGGCGATTACACGAGGGTAGAAGTTGCTGACACCAATACTGCGCAGTTTGCCCTCAGCCTGTAAATCCTCTAAGGCACGATAAGCACCGTAGTAGTCAGCAAATGGCTGGTGCAGCAGCATCAGATCAAGGTAATCAAGGCCCATGAGCTTCAGGCTGTGCTCAACCGAAGCCTTGGTCTTCTCATAGCCGTAGTTGGAGATCCAAACTTTAGAGGTAACGAAGATCTCGTCGCGAGGGATCCCAGACTCGCGTATAGCCTTACCCACTTCAGCCTCATTGAAGTAGGCTTGAGCAGTATCAATCAGACGATAGCCTACATCTAAGGCATCGCGCACACAGCGCTCACACTCTTCCTTGGTCACCTGATACACGCCATAACCAAGCTTTGGCATCTGCAAGCCATTATTGAGAGTCACAAACTCCATGGCAAACCCCTAAAATTCCAAATATAACAACCTCAACCCAATAGCCAGCCTATATTCAGCCAGTGGTGTGCTGAAGCAAGTTCAGACAGACGCTGACACCACAAAGGCATTGGGCAAAGATCCATACTCATCTGCACTTTCTATTCTAAGCAGACGGGGCGTGATCCACACTAGCCAATAATCTCCAATTCTTGCCCAAACTTCTCTAAAGCACCTACTCATCTCCTTACCAACAAATATTTCCGATGTTTCGTGCTACCACCATTGTACGAAGCCCCATTCTTACAGGAAAAAATCAGCATTACTCTAGAAATATCTTCTATTCACAGCGAACAGAGAAAAATTTTATTTTTTAAAAATTTTTTGGCTTATTTATCGGCTTGAAGCAGGTTTTTTTAGCCCTGTGACGCCTTAGTCGCGTGTGAATGAAACAAGCGTCACCAAAGCCACTCTGTGGAGGCCTTATCGTAAGAAGAGAAAAACAAGACAACGTAGCTGCAACGCTGTCTGTCGCTATTGCCCACTGACAGCACCGACTTTGTCCATTGAATCGCAACTTGCTAAATTCTTACGGAAAGCTAGCACATGCAACACTCGGCCTTTCACCATACACGAGCTGACTGCTCAAACAAGCTCTTAGAACTGTTGGCTACAAACAGCCACCGTGATTACTACCCTCATCAAGCTCAGGAACAGCATCCTTCTGTTTACTACATCGACAGTAAGGATCTGCATGCTGACACCTCTGTTGCTCATGAAAATATGGCTCAGCCATCCACTGTAGCGCAGTCCTCGGCTCAATCTATCAGGACAGCAGCCTTAGAGCCGACAATTTCAGTGGAGACAGATGCAACGTTATTTAAAGGCTCAGCTTTCAGCTCCTGCTCAGCTTCTAACTTCTGGGTACCACCTTTTACTCACAACTTACCAACACACCAAGCGCTCATTGCCGCTACTTCTCACAAGACTGTGCAAAATCACCACGAGCGCAGCTCAGCTGTGCAGGCATGTGCCCAGACTACTAGCCACAGCTATACAGACACCAAGACCAGCGCATCTTTAGCGCCAGCTCGACCTGCACCTCTCAAAGGGCTGATCAGCCATATCGGACATCTAAACGCTTTGCTTACACACACCATTTCTACAGCACTGCTGTGCTTAGGCTTAAACGTAGCTTTTGGCACCACGCCAGCTGAAGCTGTTCCTTTTGCCAATGATTATCTGCCTCTTATGGTCAGTGAGATCCAGCAAACACAGCTGCAACTGCAGTCCCAGCAGCAGACGGCACCGCTCATAGCCAAGTCCGCTGCCCTGAACCCTGAGGAGGTGGATGCTGTACTCTCAGCCTCAAAAGACTCTCAGTTAAAACCACAGCTCCCCTTACACCATTCCTCACTGCTTAAACATCCATACCCTGTAAAGCAGCAAACGCTGTTTTTAGCTCAGGATATGTCTTCACAATTGCCCCTGACGGCTAGCCTTACGCCAGCAGGCCTCGCTTCCGATCAAGTGCAGATCTTTGGGCACAGCAGTAACTTTTACCAGCAACGTAGTGGATATAGTCCTTTCCTTAAGACCGCATTAGACGCACCAGCAGAGGCTACTACTATCGCTTATAACGCTAGCAGCGCCCGCCCCCGTGCTGCCACTAGCACCAGCACTCGTGCCGCAAGCAGCGCCACTACGACAAGCCACAAGGCTACGCAAGCTGCAGCAGCCACCGCTGCCACTATGGCAGCCAAGGCAGCAGTAACAGCCACCAAGGCCCCAGTGCAGGCGCGCGCAACACGCGCAGCCAGCTCCACGCGTGCACAGCAAACTGCGCTGCGCGCAAACACTGAGCGCGTCAACAAAAACATTAAGCGCTCAAGCCCAATGACCTTAAGCAAGATCAATCTGCTCTCAGCTCCTCATTTGGAGTCAGCAGCTCTAACCTCTGGGGCTCAAGAGAGCTTAAAGAGCTACTTAGGACGTCCTATTGATGCTCAGCTCCTTAACCGTGTGCTGCAACAACTAACCCACTACTACCAAGATGAAAATGGCTATGACAAAGCCCAAGCGTATTTACCAGCTCAAGCCATTGAGAATGGTGAGGTTAAATTTGTCGTAGCTGCACCAGCCTTACATAAGGTACAGGTCAAGAACAATAGCAGCACCTCCCAGCGCTACTTAGACTACCTACTCTCCGACATCTACGCTTTAGAAGGTGAGCCGATCCAGCGTGAAGAGCTCTTTAACCGCATGCTGCGTTTAAGTGATCTGGGCGTCTTTAGCTTACCTGGCCACTTTAAAACGGTAGACCCTAATGGTCTGCAACAAGACCTGATCTTAGAGGCCAATGAATTTAAGCACCGCTTTGGTGTGTACCTCTTTACTGACAATTACGGCACAGAGACCTCGGGCCGCTATCGCTTTGGTGGTCAATTGCGCATCAACAATATCTTAGGACTGGCGGATCAGCTGCATCTGTTCTATGCCCGCACTAACGAACAGCAAAACAACTACAGCATTAACTACGAGCTGCCAATCACGCCACATGGCACCGCCTTAGGAGTGGACTTTAGCTATAACGACTATGAGCTCAGTGGCTGGTATCGCGATCTGGGAGCACAGGGTAACTCTTACACCTTAGAAGGCTATGTCCGTGAACCGCTGTACCGTGATGCCTTTAACAGTGTCAGCTTAAAGGCCGGTGTGCGCTATCGCGACTTAGAGGATGAGTTTAGTAGCTTTGATCTGAAGTTTAACAAGCACAGTGTGGTCGGCTATGCCGAGCTTAATGGCTTCAAGTACTTTGGAAAAATGAAGTCCAACGTGTTCGGCTTTATGCAGCGCTTTTCCTTTGGCCACCTGACCAACGACGATGAATGGGGTCTCTGGGAAGATCAGGATTACGTGATCTCCAATAGCAACCTTAACCTCCATCTGATGCTGGATTCCAATTGGTCTACTGACACTGATCTCACAATGCAGCTTGCAGATCATCCTTTAGAGGGCTCAGAGCAATTTAGCGCCGCAGGCCCATACGGTCTAAAGGCCTTTAGCTCTTCAGACCTCTCTGGCGATTCCGGTGTAGTGCTTTCCCAGAGTGTGACCTTTAAGCCATGGACTGATCGTGGTCTGACCTTTACTCCTCATATTGAGATCGGCCATATCGACAATAAGAATCAGGCTGGCGATTCGGGAGCATCAGGCGGTTTAACGATGCAGTATGTGACCAACGTAGGCTTTAACTTCAACGTCGACCTCAGCCACACCATAGGCGAGCGCCCAATGTACGCTGAGGATGATGGCCGCATCAACTTCACCTTTAGCTATCTCTTCATCTAACACCTTTCCCTGAGCAAAAGCTCAGGGGTTAACGAGCACTGATAGCAAAGCACATGAGAGCGCAGCCGTGCGTCGATGTGATTCTGCATTTGAGGAAGAACAATGTCCTATTTAGATCAAAGTTTAGAAGCTGCACTTTTGTCGAACACGACTGCGGTCAACGCTATTGCTACTGGTAGCGATGGCTCTGGTGTTGGTGTTGGCGTTGGCGTTCTTGGCTCTCTTGAGGGAGCTGCTGGTCTTGAGTCTACTCAGCCTGATCATCAGGCTTCTGCCCAAGAATCACAGGACTTAGCCACCAGCAACGCTAGCCAAGGCAGTGAGGCGCTACCTTCTGGCTCTAAGCCCAAGCTGTCTGCGACTAACCTCAAGATTTACACTGCTTTAGCTCCTTTTGACGGCGTGGAATTGAGTGGCTCTGCGCTCTTTTCTCTGGCAGAGGACAAGAAATGGTTTACCCGTCCTGAGACCAAGATCTTTGCCTACTTACAGGAAGTGGGACGCTGTAGCTTAGATGCGCTAAAGCGCATGACAGGAGTGCGCGCCTCGACTCTGACCCGCGTTTTGTCGTTTTTTGAGCACTTAGAGCTGATCAAGCTTTCGGCTAACGAGGTCTGTTTACTCCAAAGTCAGCCGGTGGATTTGACGCAGCCAGTGGTAAATCGAGATGCCGTCAAAGAGGCTAAGATCACTTTAGATCTCAAGGCTATTTGCGATCGCAGCCTGAAGCTGTTTAACAACACTGTTTTTGAGGCACTGCGTAAGTTTAAGGCGATCAATGTCTTAGATTTACGTGCTTTTTCTGGAGTGAGCCCAGCTCGTTTCCTCAGCTGTTGTGGGCAATTGCTGGCTACAGGCAAAGCCGTGTACAAAGCAGGCGTGTTGTATTGGGTACCTTGCGAGTTGCTGGTTAAGCCACACCCTACGCGCAAGCCTATACAAGAAAACCAGCAGGATGACATAGAGCCCGATGGTACTTGTGATGGTACTGAGAGCCAAGAACATGATAGTGAGGCTACCAAGGGCTCTGCCTTAAATCCTCAAGACGCCACCGCAGTCTCAAGCACAACTGCCAATATGTCAGCTGCTCCAGCTGAGAATCATGACATGCGGAAGGAAGCGGTCATCGACATCGATCTGGATCAGGTGATTACTCTTAGTGATCGACTATCCCCGAGCTCAATATCGCAAGAGACAAGCTCTTTTGTCTCGCTATTTGAGGCAGAGGCACAGGACGCTATGGATCCTGTAAAAGCTCCATTTTCTCAAGAGCCGCTAGAAGTGCCAGCTTTAGCATCATCTTTTGAAAAAAGTGTAACCCCAGAGCTTCCTCTGAGTGGTTCGGCTTTCCCGCCTATGGTGAGCTCTGCGCAGTACACTGCTCCTGACATGTGGCTGGAGTTTGCGACCTACTCAGGATGCACCTTGGTAGAGCCTATAAAGCGGGAGTATAACGTTTGGGACGTTGTCCAGAACGATGACTCAGAACCAGCCTCTAATACTCAGTTAAGGCATGAGCCTGTTGTGGCTAACAATGTCCCTCAGCTAAGCTCTAAGACTGTATCAGATGGTCATGGAGCAGTAGGCCATAGAGATAGTACCTGTCCTTTAGACCAAAATGCTGATGTAGCTTTGGTTCCGGAGGTGATTGAGGAGGATGAGGAGCTAGAAGTGGCTTCTACTGATACCTCTGCCTGCCATGGAGGTAACGAAGCTGGTGCAAATGCCTTAGCTCAAGATCTGTGCTCTGAACACGTGGAACAAGCTCAACACATTGAGCCAACGATTCTGGTGACTCAAGGTAGCTCTGGATATGCTACTCATCAGGTCGAGCCAAGACCTACTCACAAAGAGCTCTCTGAGCCAGTGCCTGTGCCTGTGCCTGAAAGAGTTCCGCCATCTTGTGCAATACCGTCACCTCAGGTTGATACCTCGGCGGAAAGCGTGCGTATTGAGCAACCGTGTGCTACTGCGCAAATAGTCCCAACTCCTGTTGCTAAGCCAGTGGTGCCAAAAAACTCGGTGGCTGGTGCTGTTGAACGGTGTAAGCATGTGAGCGGAGGGCAATCGCAATCATCGTCGTTAAATGCGCACACCAGCTTAAAAGTGGCACAACCAAATAGGGGACAGATGGGTGGAATTACTACATTAGGGGACTGCCATTAATTAACTCACCAAGATGGAGCAGAAGGCTAAAGGCTGCTAAAAGATGACGTAAAGTCATCTTATGACAATACATAAAAATAAGCCTTTAGCCACTGAGGGCAATTATACAGAATCA
>DXEV01000062.1 GCA_019114785.1 Candidatus Anaerobiospirillum pullistercoris
GCATCCGAAGAAAAAGAGACCACGGCAAGTGGCAGTAGGACTTTTTAGCCATAAAGGACCTCTCGCTTAACGAAGATGGGCTCATTATGGCTAAAGCTGATTTTGATAATAACCTAGGGTTTGACGCTCACGCTGGTAAAGCACAGAAGATCAAACTAAGCTTACAAGGCCCAGCCACTGCCGCTAAAGCCTTAACATTGGCCGCTCCTAAACCGACACGAGCAGGATCTGCAATAATAGCGCGCACTTGTTTGCCTTGTTGCTTTTGCTCTTTAAGCAGCCGTGGTAACACTTGCTTTAAATCAGCTGCGATAAAGCGAGTATTAGTGATACCGTTTAGCTGCGCATTATCTGCAGCAGCACTAATCGCTTCAGGCACAATCTCTACACCCACCACATGCGCAAAATGCTGAGCCAAAGCTAAGGTCATGGTACCCACACCACAGCACAGATCTAATGCCACCTCCGAAGAGCACTCAGAGCTCGAGTTCTCAGCATCATGACCGGCAACACAATGTGCAATGGCGGCCTGATAGAGCTGCTCACAGATCTCATAGTTTACCTGTAAGAAAGTAGGCACAAAGACGTTAAACTTAAGCCCCATTAAGGTCTTGGTAATGCCTGCCTTACCATGCAACAGCTCAATATCAGCCGTAAAGAGAGCATTACCTGCTTTGCTGTTATAGCCCAAACTAAAACTGGTAACTTTTTCCCGCTCTGCCCATTGGGCTAACGCTTGTTTAGCCGCATCAGGTAAAGGCCCCGACACGATCAAACAGCCTAAGATCTCGTCACCATCACCCTGTCGCCACAACAGTGCGCGTAGCTGTCCCTGCGCATCCGCCGCAACAGCTGTAACAGCGCCCGCCCCTGCAGCTGCAGATGCAGCTGCTGCACCTTCGTCATAAGCTGGTAGCTGAAGCTCACGGCAACACCGTAAGAGGCTATGCGACAAGGTAGCAAAACGAGCTGGCTCTAAAGGACAAGACTCAACCGCAACCAACTCATGAGAGCGCGCGGCATAAAAGCCTAGCTCCAGCTGTCCTTGATGCTGCTGATCAGATGCAAAGTAACGCAAAGACTTAAAGCGACACGGCCGGACATTACACGGTACAACCTCATGTAAGCATCGCTCAATTTCTAAATCACGCCCAACAGAGGCTTCGACCTCGCGTAAAGCAGCTGCTATATCAGATTGCTTAAGACGCAAATGCTCTTTGTATTGGACGTGCATCAACTGGCAGCCACCACATTGCTCGTAGGCTTTACACTCATAGTCAGCCGCATCTACACGCTGCGCACTAGGCTTAAGGTAACGCAGTACTTTACCAGGACAACGCTTAGAACCACGAGCAAAAGGCTGTCCCAGCTCCACTTCTACCTCTTCGCCGCATAGCCCTAGAGGAATGTAGATCTCTTTGTCCCCGCAAAATGCTATGCCTTCACCCTGCGGACTTTGCTTTTGTACTGTCACCACCACATGGTCACCAGCCTCCAGCTGCTTATTTTGAACAGGATTTAACGCAAGTTTAGAGGTCGCGGAAGGGCAAGTCCGAGCAGATGTATTAGGCATGAGATTATCCTGACAAGGCTAAAGCAAAAGGCAATGAGACAAACACAACCAAGGCGGTCAGTACGGTGCTGACAGCATAGACAGAACTAATTGGCTATTACAACTTACTTGAGGCACATGACAACAGCAAAATAGCTGCGCAAAAAAATCGATCCCCCTGAGACTCAGCTCTCTGTGACCAGTCCATCAAGCGAATATGAGCATTTTCTGCCTTTTCCCTAAGTTTAGCGTGATATGCTAAAAAGCAAGAGTTTCATGGATCTAACTACACAAAGATCCTCGGTCAAAATGAGAGCCAAGATTGTGGTTAACGCGAGTGGTAACCCTCCACTTGTTCCTGCACGAAAGGTTCTCTTTTCAGATTTGCAGAGGAAAACAAGATGATCAATCTGAAGAACAAGAATGCACTCAAGGGAACCGCTCTGGCAGTGATCTTAGGTGCAAGCATTTTGGCCAGTGGCTGCACCAATCCTACCAGCACAGCAGGTCGCGTGTCCTACTTTACCGAAGGCGTGATCACTGATGTTGAATATATCACCCTTGACTTAAACAAGTACGACACCACTAAATCAGCCGCAGTAGGTGCTGGTATTGGTGCTGCCGCAGGACAGATCTGGGGTAAGGATACCAAATCCACTCTGATCGGTGCAGGTATTGGTGCCTTACTAAGCGCCGGTGCCTCCGCTATGATGGATCGCACTTCTGATGGTGCTCGTCTTACCATCAACACCAACCAAGGACTTGTTTTGGTGGATCAGCCATTCTCCTGCAATTACCAAAGAGGTGCTAAGGTTCGCTTAATTAACCAGAGCGACAACACCGTGCAAATCCAAGTCTTAGTCAATGGTACCTACCGTACAGCTGAGACCAACTCACCAAAAGAGTGTTCTCTGTAAACCCCAAGCACTCCACCTAAGCTGAGAGCCAATCTCAGCCCCAAACCGCTGAAGTCTAAAAGTTAGGGTTCAGCGGTTCTCGCCAACCTCCCCAATCCTCCAAATCCTCACCATCTCTCTACCGCCCCATGGAAGTTGCAAACTATTAACTGTCCAAAAACTACAGACTACTAACCCCTACGAATTGTAGGTACCTCACACTGGCTGTTGATAATTTTGGGACAGTTAATAGTTATCACCTTCCTTAGCAAAAAAGCTTGTCCGTCTTCGCAAAAGCCAGTACTACCCAAGGAACTGAGCGCGTTGGCAAAGTCCTAAATTAGTTGGCGTTAGGCCCTGCCATGCTGGGCTAATCCTTGCTGAGCATGGGCATGAGTCTAGGTACTGTACACTCTGCTAATACACAAAGGGCCCTGCTAAAAAGTAGGGCCCAGTGGCGCATGAGATCTCGATGCGCTTCACCATTGCTGCATAAGCAGCAAGTAAACTTGAGCCTTAGAGGCTTGCCATTTCCTCATCAGTCAATTTGGTGAAGTGCTGCACCTTAAGGCGATCCATGCCTTCGTTCAGCATTGTGCGAGCGGCTTCCAGAAGATTCTTTCGCTCTTTGGCAATACCTCTGGCCTCACCTCT
>DXEV01000063.1 GCA_019114785.1 Candidatus Anaerobiospirillum pullistercoris
CCTATATAAGGGAGCTGTTATAAATTAACCAGCGGCTTAAAATGCACCTTTCTGAGGTAGTCTAAAACCGCTCTCTTATGGCTGTTGCTCTGTTTTATCAGTGCACCAAAATTTAATTTATAACAGCTCCCATAAATAACAAGCCCCCAGTCTTGTGACTTAAGACTAGGGGCTGGTAGTAGGCGCTTGCGCCTGCGCTGCGCTGCATGCGGCAGCATGCTGCACATCAGCATGCTGTGCACAGCAGAGCTGTGATTAGCAGTTCTTGGCGCGACGGTATTCGATGATGTCCTCGATCGAGACCACGGTCAGATCGTGCAGCATGCCAAAGGTGCAGACGCGTGGCAGACGGGCCATGTCACCATCTGGAGCGCACAGCTCGCACAGCACACCAGCTGGCTTAAAGCCTGCTAAACGGGCTAAGTCCACAGAGGCCTCGGTGTGGCCATTGCGCTCTAACACACCACCGTCACGAGCGATTAATGGGAACATATGGCCAGGGTGCGACAGATCCGATGGCTTAGAGTTTTCATCTAAGACCACCTTAATGGCCTCGACACGGTCGTGAGCAGAAACACCGGTGCTGACGTTTTTGGCAGCGTCGATGGAGATGGTGAAAGCTGTGCCATAAGTAGAGGTGTTCTTATTCACCATCATTGGCAGCTCTAACTGCTCGGCGCGCTCTTTGTGGATGCATAAGCACACAATGCCAGAGCACTCACGGATCATAAAGGCCATTTGCTCAATGGTCATAGTTTCAGCAGCAAAGATGAGATCGCCTTCGTTTTCACGGTCAGCATCGTCAACAACTAAGACACCACGGCCTTTACGCATAGCGTTGAGGGCAGCTTCAACACGATCAATGGCAGTCTCGCCAAAGGTCTCAAGTAAATTGATGGACATTGTTAATGTTCTCAGAAAGCTCAAGAGCTGGCAGTTTAACATCTGCTCCGTTTGTCAGGAGTAGATATTGCGGAGCATTGGGCCTATGTTTGTATAAGGCCCCTGTTGAGGTCTTACTACTCTCAGAGGGGTTGAGGCAGTTTAAACCAGAAGGGGCCGGAAGAATATGAGCCGCAGCACCTCAAGTGTACACACTCAGGTGTGAGCACTTTAAGCAAGACTTAAAGTGTGGTGCTTGTGCTTAATGATAGGTGCATGGAAAACGACGGGCGTCTTGCATGATCTTTTTCATTTCTTGCACGGCTGTTGGTAGTCCCACAAAGATAGCACGGGCAATAATACTGTGTCCAATATTGAGCTCTTCCATTTCTGGAATAGCAGCGATTGGAGCCACATTCTCATAGGTCAGACCGTGGCCAGAGTTGACGTGCAGACCCTTGGAGCTGGCATAGGCAGCCATATCTCTTAGTTGCTCAAGTTTCTCAAGACGCTCTTGCTCGGTCTTAGCGTTGGCATAGGCACCGGTGTGGAACTCCACATAAGGAGCACCCACAATCTTGGCAGCATCAATTTGCTCTTTGACTGGATCGATAAAGAGCGAGACCACAGTGCCGACCTTGGTTAAACGCTCGACTGCTGCACCAACCTTGCTTTGGTCATGAGCGACCTCAAGGCCGCCTTCGGTAGTGATCTCTTGGCGACGCTCTGGTACTAAGCAAGCGGCTTGTGGGGCTAAGGCTACAGCAATACCCATCACATCATCGTTGATGGCCATTTCTAAGTTGAGCTTAGTCTGGACAGTTTCACGAATGATACGGACATCGCGATCGGTAATATGACGGCGATCTTCACGTAAGTGGGTGGTGATGCTGTCAGCACCGCCAAGCTCGGCTAAAGCGCACGCCGTGACAGGGTCAGGGTAGCTAACGCCGCGAGCATTGCGCACGGTGGCGACGTGATCGATATTGACGCCCAAGTAGATGTTACGCATTTTGAGTTCCTCAAAGGCCAGCAGCGACTGCTGGCGATAAAGTGGCGTGCAGAAAGAGAGAGCCAAACGAGCTGTAGATTAAGATGAAGCTAAGGCTATTTGGAGTCTCTTTGCGGCGTTATTTTACGCTTTGCGCTGTTAATTTTTGCTTTTTGCCTGTTCAGGGGGCAAAGAAGAGCTGCTTTCTGGGGCTACAGAGCCTGTGGCCTCAACTGCGCTAGCTGCGCTAACAGTTTCAGCAGAGTCAGCCTGAGCTGCGTTAGCAGCATTGGCTGCATCGGCAGCCACAGCGGCGGCTGCAGCTTCGATGTGCACCTCGATGTCTTCTTTTGGTGGCTCTTTGATGATAGCAATGAGCACAATAGCGATAGCTAAAGTTACTAAGATGCTGTAGAACAAAGCGTCTTGCAGACCAATGAAATCGCCTAAGAAACCAGTAAGCACTGACTCTACATAGCCAGCGCCAAAGGTAAAGCCTAACATCATGGAGGCAGCAAAAGCAGCGTTATTTGGCATTAAACGCTGGGCCCAGACAATGGCATTTGGTGTTGAGCCATACACACCTGCACCGCACAGGAATAAACAGATCATCGATAGTGGCGATAGATCGCAGTAGTACATGAAGATCAAGCCGGTGAACAGGGCAATAGTAAACGAGCCTAAGGTTACTTTTTTCGGGCCAAAGTGATCCGTGAGCGCACCACCCACCAAGCCACCAACTACAGCTCCGATCAGCAGTACTACTAAACAGGTAGCACCTTCCATCGACGAATAGCCCTTTTCGCTGAATAGCAGCGGAATGAAAACCACCAGCGAGCAATATGTCCACGAGCGGAAGGCAATAGCGGAATTGAGCACAATGAACTGCTTGGAGCGAATGAGCTTGCCTATGCTTACTTCACCACTGCCAGTATCAAAAGCGGCATTGCCTGCTTTCTTGGCAGCCTTAGCGGCCTTAGCAGCAGCGGCACGAGCCAGCAGCTCTGGTGATGGCACTTGCAGATGGCGAATGTAAATTAAGATGGTGGTAAAGATAGCTGGTAGGGCCATCATTGCTAAGAGGTTTTGGCCAAATTGCTCAATGAAGCCAGCCACAATGACCGGAGCCAGTGCAAAGCCGAGATTACCACCGGCAATATAGACACTGGTAGCAAAGCCCTTACTCTTGAGAGGCAGCACACGGGTCAGGATACTGGCGCTTACAGGGTGGAAGCCAGAAGAGCAGAAACCACATAACAGCACGATCAGTAGTAGTGTTACGAGGTTTGGGCTGAGCATAATGATCGAGGCAAAGACACCACCAGTGAGTACCGATAGCGGCATGATGTAGTTCAGATTGCGCTGATCTGCTACTAAGCCGATTGGTGGCTGTACAAAGTTCATGGCCACCGAGAACACCATGTAGATAGCAGCACTCTCGGAGTACGAGATCCCATATTGGTTGGCAATAATAGGCAGCAACACAGGCAAAAACGCTGTGTAGTAGTCACTCATGAAGTGCGCTAAGGCCATGACGCCCACATTAAACCATGAGCGTACAGGTTGTTTGCCTTGTCCGGTTGGAGCAGGGGCCCCTGTTGGGGTAGGGTTGGTAGAAGAGGTGATTTCACTCATATGAGGCAACACCGAAAAAATACACAGAAGATATTAAGTCAGCCCGCCTCGGGCTGATGAACTGTGTCTGAAAGTCAGGGGCGGGCGCTGCTTGAGAGTAAAGCTTGGCTGAAAGCCAAACTGAAGGCCAGCTATGGGCTAATCCGTTACTGTTACTTGTCCTGATAAGCACCAGTGGCGTTGGCTACAGTGGCGGAACCATCAGGAGTGCCGTTCTTTTCCATCTCGTCGCGAGCGGCGGCATAGATGATTTTGATCTCATCCATATCCACATGGTAGACCTTACCGCAGCTGTGGCAGGTCATATCAATACCGTTTTCCTCTTGAGCAAGCTCTTCGAGCTCATCTAAAGGTAAACCACGAATGGCATTTAAGATGCGCTCTTTAGAGCATACGCACTTAAAGTCGACTGGCTCTGGTTGATAGACCACAATCTGATCGTTCCAGTACAGACGGCGTAAGCTCTCGTGCAGGCTTAAAGAGAAGAGCTCCTCAGCAGTTAAGGTAGCGCTCAGTGTGCTTAAGTGGGCCAGAGACTCGATGTTGTGCTCGATATTAGGAATGATCTGCAGCATCAGACCACCGCTTTGTGCTTGGTCGATGTCGTGGTAGAGCTGCAAGGTGGTTGGTAGCTGCTCTGAGTCCTTAAAGTACTCCTCTAAGCAACGGCTTAAGTTGTCTTGATCTAAGGCAACAATACCTTGATAGCGCACACCATTTTCAGGGAAAGCGGAGATCACTAAGATACCGCCATTACCCACTAAGTCAGCAAAGCTCAGCTTGTTAGCTTCATCTTCTTTGCCTTGGAATTTAGCTGCTTTTTCTTGATCCCAAGAGGCATTGCCATAGAAGTTGAGATTCTTGTCGATGTTGATGAAGGCAAAGTTGAGGGCGTTAGGGCCACGACCACCTTGGATCTGGACAGTAACAGTACCGTCTGTCTTTAAGGTGGCAGCGATCAATACAGCAGCCGATGCCAGCTCCAGCATTAAGCTTTTGATTGGTTGTGGGTAGGTGCTGAGATTGGCCAGTAAGGTAGTGATTGGCTGGTGCATGTGTACGATTTCGCCACGTACACCATGTTGCTCAAATAAGAAGCGAACTACGCTGTCTTGTTGTTGATCATCGCTGGCAGCAGGAGTTTGCTGTTGCAGGTTGTTTTCGGTGATCTCCACGGCGCTAGCTTGTTGGTTAGCATTAGTGGAGTTGTTGTTTTGCTGATCGCTCATGATTAACCTAGAAAAAATGGAGCCTTAAGCTCAAAGAGCTTATCGCCTCAGTAGTATGTTCGGTGGGCTAAGGGCCGTCTTAAGGCCCTTGTCTTAATTTGATGTGCTGGCAGGCTTGCAGCCGAGGCTAGCTTTGGGCGTGCTTGAGAGCATCGAGCTCACGGCGCTCCTTTTTGTTTGGCTTGGTGTCAGGACGTGGGTTAAGGAGAGCATTGAGCTGGTTTAAGCGCTGCTCTTCCTCGCGGCGGGCAATGCTCTCAGCCGTTTCTTCGTACAAAGTTGTGGCTACCGAAGCTGGGCCGCGCACATCAGAAATGGCCTTGACCACTACTTCTTTACGAGTGAAGCCTTGTAGAAGTCGAATCTTGGCTCCTACCTCAACAATGCGTGATGGTTTGGCCTTAGCACCGTTGTAGTCAACCTTACCACCATCAACCATGGCACGGGCTAGAGATCGTGTTTTGTAGAAGCGGGCAGCCCAGAGCCATTTATCAATACGTACAGCGGCAGCTTTGTTTGCATCTGCCTCATGGGCCGTTGCGGCATTGGCATTGCCACCGGCACGTCTGCCCTTGCTGGTATTGGCCATGAAAAATCCTCTACCCCAGAAGCCACCAAGCGCACTAGGCGCTAGCCAGAAGGCTAGCCAAAAGCTAGGGCTGTGAGGGGCTAAAAAACGCTATTTTTGGCCCAAATTATACCAATTTCTTGCAGCTTGAATACCAGTGGTCTGCACGTTTGTGGTGCATTCTGTACAGACTCAAAAATGTCGTATGATGGGATAGAGGCGATCCTCTTCTAGGCAAAGGACGTTTCACTTCAAGGCGCTTTAGTCAGTGCATGTGCGGTGCTGACTTGGCTTAAGGAGATGTTTTGATGGATTTAAGTGCGCTTTTTAATAAGCAGTTGCCACAAGTGGCTAATCGTCAGGTGAAACAAGCCTCGAGGATCTTTCGCGTGGAGAGCATGGATCTGACGTTTTCTAACGGTACTCAGGCGACTTATGAGCGCATTATTGGTGGTCGCGGTGCGGTAATGGCTGTGCCTTTTGATGGCACGCACTTCTATATGAGTGTGGAGTACTGTGGCGGCACCATGGAATATGGTTTGGGCCTAGTGAAGGGCAAGATCGACGCAGGTGAGACTGCAGAGCAAGCGGTGGTGCGAGAGCTAGAAGAAGAGATCGGTTATGGTGCTCGTAAGGTAACGCCGCTGAAGAACTCCATGACTGTTGCTCCTGGCATGCTCGAACTGCGCATGTATCCATTTTTATGTGAAGAGCTCTATCCTTGTGTGCGCGAGGGAGATGAGCCTGAGCCTATTAACATCATTAAGCTGACGCCAGCTGAGGTGCGTGAGCTGATCTTTGATGAGGGTAGTGCACTGATCGAAGGACGTACTATTGCTTCTTTGTGTTTGGCTTTGCACAAAATAGGTGCGTTAAATTAAACCTTTGACCCATAATTGCGCGTGTGAAATTAGCGCGTGTTTTCGGTAGATAATTGTTTTCGCGACACTTATGGGAATTTTTGCTTTTTTCTTGAGGTTTATGACTAAGAACAGTCATTCCTTTTGGTGCAAAAGAGTAAAAATAGTGCAAATGCAGCTCATAGACTCAGTGGTTTTTTATGTGGCTGCGACTTGTAGTCTGCACCATTCCCAAGAGTGTATTAGATTTCTAAAGGCGCGGGGCCGTGGGGCTTCTAGCGCTTTTTTGTTTTCTTGTTGGTTTTTTATTGTGGTCACATGGCTGAGCTCACTACGCATTGCGTTATAGCAACAGAGCAAGCTTGTGCTTCCCACTTGCATGGTTAAAGCCTATGGAGGCGTGATGCAGCATCTTTTAACCGGTTTTGAGCTTGATCAGGACGGATACCTGAAGTTAATCGGCTTAGCGCAAAGTATGAAGGCTGATCCTAAGGCCTATCGCGACTGCCTTCAGGGGATGAGTGCTGCTTTATTGTTTGAAAAGCCTTCTTTGCGTACCCGAACCACCTTTGAGCTGGCTATGTACAATTTAGGTGGCCATGGTGTGTATTTAGGTTTAGCCAAGGGTGAGATGGGCGGTCGTGAGACTGTGCCTGACTATGCCCGCAACCTGTCGCGCTGGGTAGACTGCTTGGTGGGCCGTGTTTTCAAGCAAACCACCTTAGAGGAGCTGGCTGCTACTGGCTCTGTACCTGTAGTTAACGCCTTATCCGACCTCTATCACCCAGCTCAAGTGATGGCTGATTTTATGACCATTAAAGAGCACTTGGGTAAGACTGCTGGTGTGAAGTTAGCTTACTTGGGTGATGGCAATAACGTAACCAACTCCTTATTAGTAGCTGGTGCCCACTTAGGTGCCACTGTTACCTGCTTCTGCCCATTAAATTGTGGCCCTGATGTACAGATCTTCAATCAGGCTCAAGAGGTAGGTAAGCGTTATGGCGCTAAGCTCGATGTAACTAACGATCTCAGCGCTTTAAAGGATTATGACGTCCTCTATACTGATACTTGGGTATCCATGGGCGATGATACCCCTCTAGAGGCCGTGAAAAAGGTATTTTTACCATATCAGATCAATGATCAATTAGTGCAAAGCTCTGGTGCCCAGATTGTGATGCACTGTCTGCCAGCCCACCGTGGCTATGAGATCACTGACGAGGTCATGGATGGACCGAAGTCGGTAGTCTTTGATGAGGCAGAGAATCGTCTGCATATTCATATGGCTCTGTTAGCCACCCTGCTCAACCCACAATATGCCTAAATGCCTAAGCGGCGAGGGATTAGTGATGCAAAACAATGAGAAGAAGCAGTACAAGAAGGTACTGTTAGCCTATTCTGGCGGTCTGGATACTTCGACCATCGTGCCATGGTTAAAGGAAAACTATGGCTGTGAGGTGATCTGCTTTGTGGCTGATGTCGGTCAAGAGCGTGAAGATTTAGATGGTATCGAGGATAAGGCTAAGAACTCCGGCGCTACCAAGTGCATTATTAAGGACTTACGTGAAGAGTTTGTCCGTGACTATGTCTTCGAGACCTACAAGACTGGTGCTTTATACGAGGAGTCCTATTTATTAGGTACTGCTATTGCTCGTCCAGTGATCGCTAAGGCCATGGTTGAGGTTGCTTTAGCTGAGGGCTGCGATGCTGTGGCTCACGGTGCAACCGGTAAGGGCAATGATCAGGTTCGCTTTGAGAGTGCTGTTGCTGCTTTAGCTCCACACTTAGGCGTGATCGTGCCATGGCGTGAGTGGGAATTACGTAGCCGCGAGGACTGCCTTGCTTATTTAAATGCTCGTAACATTCCTTGCAAGGCCACCTTAAAGAAGATCTACAGCCGCGATGCCAATGCTTTACACATCTCCACCGAAGGTGGTGAGTTAGAGCACACTTGGAATCCAGCTTCTGAGAATGTGTGGGTTTGGACTACTGATCCTCAGAAGGCTCCTGATACCCCAGAGACCTTTGAGCTCACTATCGAGAACGGTGTTGTTACCGAGATCGACGGCAAGAAGTACACTCCATTTGGTATCTTAGACGAGCTCAACACTCGCGGTGCTCGTAACGGTGTTGGTCGTATCGACATCACTGAGAACCGTTTAGTTGGTATGAAGTCCCGTGGCTGCTATGAGACCCCAGGCGGCACCATCATCCACAAGGCCTTACGTGCTATTGAGCAATTAGTCTTAGATAAGACCACTCGTATCTTCCGTGACCACTTAGCTATTGAGTTTGCTCAGTTAGTGTACGATGGCCGTTGGTTCACCCGTCTGCGTGAAGTGCTGCAAGCTTCTGCTGATGAGCTGGCCAAGGACGTCAATGGTAAGGTTGTGGTTCGTCTGTACAAGGGTAACTGCGATATTATCCAGAAGGACAGCCCAAATAGCCTCTTCAACTTTGACTTCGTGACCTTCGGTGCTGACGAGGTTTACAACCAGGCTGATGGTAAGGGCTTCATTCAGCTGTACTCCTTACCAGCTCGTATTCGTGCTTTAAATGCTGAGCACAGAAAGCAGCAAGCCAAGTAATCGAGCTCAAGGTTTACTCCTTTAGCTATTAATGGCCTGTCTCTCAGTTTGTAGTAGAGGCAGGCTCTGAGCCCGCGCGCGACGAACGTGTCGGGCTTTTTCGTTTTCTCTTTTTCCGGTTTCTTTTCCGGTTCTTTTTTCCGTTTTCGTTTCCGTTTCCGTTCGCAGGATTTTCGCTATGGCTTTATGGGGTGGTAGATTTACCCAAGATTCCGATGTGCGCTTTAAGCACTTTAATGACTCGCTGCGCTTTGACTATCGCTTATTCCACGAGGATGTCGAAGGCTCGCGGGCTTGGGCTCAGGCCTTAGCCAAGGTTAATGTCTTATCTGAGCAAGAATGCGCCGATCTGCTGCGTGCCTTAAATGAGCTGGAGCAGGAAATGAGCGGCCGTGAGCAAGAGATCGCTGTGGCCGGTGATGAGGATATCCACTCCTATGTCGAGCGCCGTTTAATTGAAAAGGTTGGTGCTTTAGGTAAGAAGCTGCACACTGGTCGCTCCCGCAATGATCAGGTGGCTTTGGATTTAAAGCTTTTCTGCCGTAGCGCTGCTGATGATCTCTTAAAGGCTATTCGTGCTCTGCAACGTGAGCTGTTAAAGGTAGCCGATCAATACCAAGGTGTGATCTTCCCAGGCTATACCCACCTGCAACGTGCTCAACCTGTGACCTTTTCCCACTTCTGCTTAGCTTATTTGCAGATGCTGGATCGCGATTTTGTGCGTCTGAGCAATGCCCGTAACCTGCTGAATACCTGCCCTCTGGGTAGCGCTGCTTTAGCTGGTACCGCCTATCCAATCGATCGTGAGGCTTTAGCTCAGAGCTTAGGCTTTAAGGGTGCAACCCACAACAGCTTAGATGCTGTCTCGGATCGTGATCACGTGATGGAGCTGTTATCCTGTGCCTCCGTGAGCATGGTGCACCTTTCCCGTCTGGCTGAGGATCTCATTATCTACAACTCCGGTGAAGCTAACTTCATTGAGCTCTCTGATAAGGTCACCTCAGGTTCGTCCTTAATGCCTCAAAAGAAGAACCCTGATGCCTTAGAGCTGATCCGTGGTAAGACCGGCCGTGTTGTGGGTGCTTTAATGGGCAGCTTAACCACCGTTAAGGCTCTGCCACTTGCTTATGACAAAGACCTGCAAGAGGATAAGGAAGGCTTATTTGACGCCTTAGATACCTGGCATGAGTGCCTCGATATGATGGCTTTAGTCTTTGAGGACATTAAGCTCAATACCGATAAGATTGAGGCTGCTGCCAAGGGTGGTTACTCTAACGCCACTGAGCTGGCTGATTACTTAGTTTCCAAGGGTGTGCCATTTAGAGAGGCTCACTCGGTGGTCGGTCAGGTAGTGCTGTATGCCATTGAGCAAAAGAAGCCATTAGAAGAGCTGTCTGTGGCCGAGTTCCAGAAGTTTAACGCCGTGATCAGCGACGATGTGTATCCTATTCTGTCGCTGCAAAGCATCTTAGCTAAGCGCAACGTCTTAGGCGGTGTGGCTTTAGAGCAGACCCGTGCTGAGATTGAGGCTTTAAAGAAGCACTTAGGCTAAGCGCTAGCCAGTAGCTCTAGTCACGCTAGCCATGGCGCGTTAGCCATGGTGCGTTGGCCATAGCGCGTGCGCTCTGGCCATGGTGAAGGCCATGAGCATAGGATAGAAAAGCCCTCAACCGTCATGAGAGATGGCAGTTGGGGGCTTTTTGTTTTGAGAGCACTGCTGCTCTTTGCTGGGGCGAAGAGCCAGTGCTAATGCAACACTGCTATTGACCTGCAGCAGCTGGTGCATAAATTGGAAAACGAGACCAAGACACCGTAAGCAGATGGTGAGCTTGTAACTGAGCTAAGTCCTTATCTCTAATTCATGCACTTGTTACGACCTACGCATTAGGAGCGACATGTATGTCGCTGCCTTAGTGGTTATTGATCCAGTGGGTGGATGTGCAGAGCAGGCAGGGATGCTACGATCTTGTTGGTCTCAAGGCTCACCGTGATCACCCGTAAGATCAGGTGCAGGATGTATTGCGGATCGCCCATCTCCTCGGCCATGTTGTTGAAGTCGTTGACGATCTGCGAGGCCTTATCGATGCTCACACCACAGCGCTCGACCACCCAGTCTAAAGCCGACTTCTTGTTGACCACATAGTCCTGCACCTCAAGAGGAATGTCACTAATGGTGATCTGGTCGTTGTAGACGATCTTGGTCTTATCCAGCGCGGCATTGCCTTTCTTACCAGCGATCTTGCCATACTTGAGCTTAGTGACGCGCAGGTCAGAAGCATCAGCACCTTGCTCTAAGCCAGTGATAGTACAGCCAGCATATGGCTCCACTTGCTCGTAGTTGACGTGCAGGGATCCCAGCGCCCGCCCCGCCTTCTCAAAGGCCTTAAAGTCCTCAAACGAAGCCAAACGAGGAATGCGTGGTAGCTCCTTTTGCAGGTTATTGGCGTAAGTCTCGCGGTAGTCCTTACTGTGGAGGATGCCGTAAATGTAGTAGAAGACACTATCGGCGTCGATCTCTGACTCGTGACCAGCATAGGCAGCCCTAAAGTGAGCCACGGCCTCAGGCTTAATGGCGTCCTCGCGGACGTAGCCGTTAATGACTACTTGCTCTCCTGACTGCCCGTTAGAGGCATCAAGCTCAGCAGCATCGCTGCCAGCAAAGAGATCAGCTTGACCAGTGGTCTTAGCCTTGGTGGCCTTAGTGCCATTTGCGGCTTCACCTACAGGGCGGTAGAGATAGCGTGGTAGCCACTGTGACTTATCTAAGCAGTCAAGACAAGTAATATGTTCACTCATAAGACAACTGAAACTAGGAGCACTTACACCTGTAATACCAATGGCTAGATTCCAGTGATCCTTGGTTCTTGCAAAAGGATACAGAACAGGCATCCTATGGATACTATTAATCCATAGAGGTTCGTTATAAAGCCATTGTTTGATAAAAGGTCGATACTCAGCACACACTACATTTTTTGCAGCAAAGTTAGGAGAATAACGTCCTGCAGAAAAATGTTTAAATAGCGTTGAGTCCCATTTGATCTTGATCGGATCTCTATCTGGCTCAAAACTTTGATGGTTTTGCTTAGCCTGTATGGCTAAATCCACCTGCTTGTTATAAAAGGCAATGCAATGCTCAAAATTATGCGCTATAGATTGCCGTGATGAGTTATAAGACCACGAATCTCGATTGGTTTTAATTCCAGCGGAGAAATTAGCAAAGATAGCTAATCCATCGTTATTCTTTCCATCGACGCTAATGAAATGGGCAAAATCATCGCGACGCTGGTTAAGCCAGTCACCGTGAGCATCAGGAGTAATGTTGGTGAGCTTAAGCTCTGGATTAAGCATAGATCCGACATCTATCAACTGCTGTAACTTCTCTTCACGGCTTAGGTAGTCATCAACGCATGCAAAATGGATCCGGCCTTGCTCTGCTGCATCAGGGTTCTTAACTAGAATGGTGATGGCGATTGGTGCGCGGCTGCCTGAGCCGAAAATCTTTCCACCTTCCTTACGTGATTGTTCACCAGAAGTGCGTTGGTTGCCCTTTAGATGGTAAACATAGATCGAACTAAACTCTTCTTGCAGACAGCGACGCATACCGTGGGCAGCTGCCGAATCGACCCATCCTGCATTAGTTACAAAGGAAACAATGCCTCGGACTTTGATTTTGTCCGAGGCCCAGCGAAATGCACGGATATAGGAGTCGTAAAGGCTGTTTTTATTGGAGATTTTTCCTGCTTTTCCTGCATAAGTTTCAGCAATACGAGCATCAAGCTCAGGGTATTTCTCATTCTGGTTATCATCATTTTGACTCTTTTGTCCCACAGAATATGGCGGATTACCGATGATGACGCGCAGATCCATGTTCTCCACGGCCTTACGGCGCTTAATGTTATCCGACAATGTAGTAAGCTCGGTTAACTCTGTCTGCGTAGCGCTGGAGCTAAAGGTGTCAGTGAGCACCGTGATGGCATTGGCCTTATAGGCCTCTACTGGCAGGGCTTCACCATTGTGTAGCTCTTGGTAAAGCTCGTTATACACAGACTCTATGTTGATCGAGGCAATGTAATAGGCCAGAGGCAGGATCTCAAAGGCATGCAACTCGTGCTTGTACTTATAATCCAGTTCCTCAGGAACGATCAGGCCACTGGTTAGTAGTCGGGCGATAAAGGTACCGGTGCCGGTGAATGGATCTAAGACGTGGACACCGTGGGTAGAGAAGGTGCAGCCAAACTCCTTTTGTAGGATGTCATTGACCGAGTGGGTCATAAAGTCAACCACCTCGATTGGGGTGTAGACGATACCCAACTTGTCTTGCTGCTTAGGGAAGGCGACCTTAAAGAAGCGGTCGAACAGATCGACGATCACCTTTTGGCGATCGCTGACGCTTGTCACGTTCTGCATGCGGAAGCCCACACTGTCATAGAAGCCTCTCAGCTCATCGTTAGTGCGGGTTAAGCCATCAGCATCTAAACGCTCCAGCATCTTGGTCATGGCACTGGCAATGGCGTTCTTTTCGGTGAAAGGATAACCACGGAAGAGTTCATCGAGAACAGGTTTGATAACAATGTGTTGGGCCAGCATCTCCACCACATCGTCGTCTCTGAGCTTTACGCGGGTAGCAGCAGCCAGCTCAGTCTTAAAGTCAGCAAAGGCTTGGCGGTTGACATTGTTGGAAAAATGCGCTATCCCCCCCC
>DXEV01000064.1 GCA_019114785.1 Candidatus Anaerobiospirillum pullistercoris
GGTTACTTGGAGCTGATTTTGTTGCTGGGGTTGAGTCTTGCAGAACATCAGGAGAAGTCTTGAGCTCGCCTTTGAGCTCTTTGTTGCGCTTACCTGTTGCTCTCTGCCCCTGCTTGGACGCTTGGTAGTGACTTTTTGGGATCGGGGGAAAAAGCGATGTCGCAACCTAAAATAGCAAATCAGGTTCACGCCTCTACTGTTTCTACAGTTACACCGCAAGAAGCAAACACACCACAACACCGATCTCTGCACCATAGTAAATTAGCCCTAACTTTAGCGATATTGGGCTTTACTTGCTCCAGTTGGGGTATGGGCTCGGCTCTGGCTGCACCTAATATCACGGTGCTTAATCTCATTGAGCATTCTTCCTCAAGTCCAGCCTCAATGTGCTTTACCTTTAGCCAAGGGCAAAGCGTGCTCAATGACACCGATAACCTAAGCAAACTCATTGAACTACGTCGTCTAACCGCTGCTGAGGCCGCTAGCGCCGCTGCTGCCAGCGCCGCAACAAGTACCACTGGTTCGAGCCAAGTAGAGCAGATCACTGATCGTCCTGAGACTACTGGTCAAAGTCGTGGTGCTACCATCAGTGGTGTAGGCAAATTGATCGAGTCTCATGCCGCTATTGATCAAGGACTGCTGTGCGTCAGCGGTTTAGAGCATGGTGGCCACTATGAGCTCACCTTAAAGCAAGGGCTGGCCTTTACCTCTGGCAACAAGCTCAATGCAGATCTGAAAGTACCATTTACCATCTCCGATGCTACTGCTCAGATCAAACTGCCTTATAACATCGTCTTACCAAAGAACGCGCAAAACACTTCCTTTAACGTTCAAACCATTAACCAGCCTAGCTTTAAGCTCGCGATTTACAAGCTCTCTACTCGTAGCCTCAACCAGCTCAATTTGCAGCAATTACTACAAAACGAGCTCTCCACTTGGACACTGCGTAGTCTACTGAGCGATAGCGCTCATAAAGTCTACGAGCGCGTCTTCAACCTCACTGACAATAGCAGTGTCGAGCTTAACAGCAACTTAGCGCAGCATACTACGGTATCTAAGACCAAAGAATTAGGTCGTGGTGGCTCGACCGCTAACCCTAATGTCAAACCATCTGATGCTCAAATTGAGGCCGAGCAAAAGGCTTTAAATGCAGCCCTGACGGCCAAGCTTCGCCCAGAGCAAAAGAATCAAGCTATCAATACCACTATTGCCCTTAAAGACTTTGTGCGTCGTGGCGATGATGGTATGTACATCTTGATCGCTGCCGATCCTCGCCTTGATCTCGATGATCTCAATAACTACTACAGCTTTAGCCAAAGTGCTTTGCCTTTAAACGCTAAGCTGATGATGATCACCGATCTGGGTCTGAGTACTTATAAGAGCACTGAGGGCATTCTGGTCAATGTCCGCTCCCTGACCACCGCTCAAGCTATGCCTGGCGTGCATTTAAGCTTAGTGGCACAAAATAACGAGTTATTAGCTACTGCTATTACTGATGAGCAAGGTACGGCCCGCTTCCCACGCCATGTGGTTTCAGGTAAGAACGCACTGGCTGCACATGCCATCGTGGCTACCCATGATCAAGATACCTATAGCTTAGATCTCCAAAGTGCTCCTCTGTACTTAGAAGACAACAAGGGTGCCCACAATAGCAATAACATCCTCTACAACGATCCTGCCGCCACCATGGGCCAAGAGGCTTATGAAACTTTTGCTTATACCGAGCGTGGGATCTACCGTGCAGGTGAAAGTGTTCACTACACGGCTTTAGTGCGTAATAGCAAGCTCCAAGGCGTATCTCTGCCTTTGACCATCAAAGTCATGGGCCCTTATGGCAATGAAATGGTCAAGGAGCTTTTAACCTCGCCAAAGATGGGTGGTTACGAATACGACTTCACTATTCCACAAGGCACGCCTCATGGCTCCTACAGCGTCTTACTCCAGCTGGGTGACCATGTATTACAGCGTACCCCATTTACTATTGGCAGCTTTGTCCCAACCCAGATCAATAGCAGCTTCCTCAACACCGAGACGCAGATCCCTCTGAATACCCCATTCAAGCTGCGCTCTGAGAGCAACTTTAACTATGGCTCGCATGCCTCTAACCTCCAAGGTCTCTTTACTGTCAGCCTGCATCCTGATCCACAGCCGGTACCAAAAGAGGCTAATGCCGCCAATAATAAATTCTTGGATGAGTTCCACTTTGGCCCAGATGAGCGCCGCTACTCTGAACTGACTCAAGTCGATCAGTACTACGAGCTCAAGACCGATGCTGAGGGTGTACTGCAACAAGACATCACCTTAAAACCAAGTGAGTATCCACGTCTTGCTACCGTAACCTCTACTGTCTTTGATCCTAACCAACAAAGATTAGAGATCGCCAAAGACTTCAAGGTAGCCTTTAATCAACCGCTGATCGGTGTACGTCTGCTCAAGGGAAGCAATGCTACAGCCGGAGGAAACGGTGGTGGCTCGGCCGAGCCTCGTCCTTTAGCCTCTGGCTCTGGAGCCGCGCCAAGTGCAGCCACCACCTCTTTTGCCCTGTGCTCTTACATGCAAGATGGCAGTACCTTCCCTCAAGACGTGAAGTATTACCTGTACAAGGAATTTACCGACTATAACTACGTCTATGAGAATGGCAATTGGCAATTCGTCCGCTTTGTCGGACGTAATCTCGTGGCTCAAGGCGATGTCCGTGTAGACAACCAAAAGCTTAACGAAGCTGCCTTTAGTGCTGACTTACAGGATGGCTCCTATGTGCTGGAGCTGGAGTCAGACAAGAGCCGTACTACCTATTCTTTTGTTAAGGGCTTTGCTAGTAGCACCGACGCTCTGACCCCAGATCGTATCGCGCTGTACAGTGATCAAGAGCAGTACCAGCGCGGACAAACTGCCACCTTAAGCTTTGATAGTCCTTTTGATGGCTATGCCAACTTAGCCTTAGGTAGCAGTGGCATCAGCGACTTTAAGACCTTTAAGGTAAAACGTGGTCACAACACGGTACAGGTGGAGATCACCGATGCTCTCTATCCTCAAGGACATGCGCTGCTGTCCATCTTCTCACCACTGCCAAATGCCAACCAAAATGGCGCTTTGGTAGAAGGTGCTAAGCAACCAATCCGTGCCGTAGGTCTGTGTGATCTCAATCTCAATATGGATGCACACAAGCTGCAAGTAAGCACTAATGCTCCAGATGAGATCAAACCAGAGAGCACCTTAGAGCTCACCGTCAGTGCTACTCCAATGGGCACAGTAGCAACCAAGGGTGCAAATGGCTCTCAAGTTGACGCCGCTATGCGCAGCAACGCCATGGCTAACGAACAAGTGAGTGGTTATGCCAAAGTTACCTTAGTGGACAATGGTGTGCTGGGACTTACTAATTACCAGAGCCCTGATCCAAATATGGTACTGATGCAGGATCATGCCTACGACGTCAACCTCTACGACGCCTATGGCTACCTCATGCGCAATCCAAAGCAGCAAGGTCAAGGCTATGGTGGTACAGCCGAAAAGGCTATGCTCTCCATGGCTGAAGCAGCCGCAGCACTCGAAGCCATTCCTTTTAAGACGGTGGCTTTAGCCTCGAAGATCGTGCCACTGAATGCTAACGGCCAAGCTCAAGTGAGCTTTGATGTCCCTGCTTTCTCCGGCAGCGTAAAGGTCATGACCGTAGCATGGAATGACACTCAAAGTGGTGCCAGTGCAGACGATGTGATGGTACGTGATCAAGCTGTCGCCTCTTTAGGACTGCCACGATTCCTCAACGTGGGCGATCAGGCTATGGCTCGTCTCAACTTGCACAACCTGAAGGCTAAGGATCCAAACTTCAAGATCGACATCTCTTGTTCGGGTAGTTTAAAGTGCTCGTACCAATCGATCAGCAACTTAAAGCCAGGTTTACGTGAGGATCACTTCTTTAATCTGCGCACCTATAGCCCTGAGCAAAATCAAGCTTTAGGTGTGGGCCAGATCCACTTAAAAGTGATCAACCCTGAGTTTAATGTGCAACAAAGCTACGATCTCACTGTCACCTCACCACAGCTGCCTCTGCTGAAGAACTATGTAGAGCTGATCCCTGCAGGTGGTAGCAAGACCATTCCTCTGGATAACTTTACCCAGTTAAGCGGTGTCGCCCTCAGCAAGAGCTTGTTACCTAACGTCAATCCAACTGCCTATGTAGCTCAAATTGACCGCTATGGTTATTACTCCATAGGTGACTTAATAGCTGCCTTAGAAAGCAAGCTGCTATATGGCTCCTTACTTGTGGCCACCCCAGAGTCTACTGAGTCTGATGGTGCTGACACAGCCTCAGATGTAGCCTCGGCCACAGTCACAGCGCAACAGGCCGATCGCCAAAAGCGTGATCGCTACGATAACTTAAGCCCACAGCTTAACGACTACAAGCCATATCGCTCTCAAGCTGAGCTTAATGCCCATATCCAAGAGCTGATCCTGCGCTTGTTGTCCCGTGAAAATGCAGCAGGTGGCTTTTTCGGTTCCAGCAACTACTTTAATGCTTACGCCACCCAAGTGCTGTTTATGGCCAAAGAGAAAGGCTTTGTGGTCAACGACGACGCCCTGCAACGTGCCGTACAAAATCTGCGCTTGAACTGCAAGAACTTCTACGGCGATGGCGCTGCCTCTTACGCTAACGAAGTGCTTTCTCTCGGCGAGAGCATTAACCAATCGAACCTGCGTTTTGCTCTCGATGAAAAACAGGTCAAAGCACCAGTAATGTTAGCCCATCTGGCCAATGCCTTATGGCAAGTCGGTGATCAAAGCCGTGCCCGTGAAGCCTTGAAACAAGCTAGCAGTGCTTTACTCTCGTGGCAACAACTGCTTGATGAGTTGAGCAAGGTCGCCCCAACGGATCGCAGCGAGCGTTATCAGCTTTTAGATCGCATTGCTACCTTCAATGTGATCCCTGAGACCGATCTGCGTCATGATGCCTTTGTGGTGCTGGATGCCTGCTTACGTGCTGGCATGCAAGAGCAAGTAACCATGCTGCTCAGCACGCTGCGCGTACTGCAAGAAACCCCTGACTATCTCTCAACTATGTCTATGGCCGCCATGTTGCGTGCTAACGCCCACTTAAGCCCAGACAGCAGCCAAGGAGTTGATACAGGTTCATTCTTGCTCACGGATGAGCAGATGCAAGCCTTAGTGCAAAAGGCCTCGGCACAGGGCACCTTAAGTGCTGTCCCAAGCAATGCTCAGGGTGAGAGCGTACCTGAAGCTGCACCTACAGGTAATACTGACGTGAAGTTAGTGATGCAAGGCTCTCAAGGTAAGCTCAGTGCTCCAGCTCCAGAGCAAGCTGCCAGCACTCAGACGGCTATCACTACGGTACAGCCAAGCACGCCTACCAAGCCTGCCTTTGCCATCCAAGATGGTAAGTTAGTAGTGTATAACCATGGTAAGAGCCCAATCTTTGCCACTACCTCGGTCTTAGGTCAGTACGAACACGATAGTGTGATCGCCAACAATGGCATTAAGCTGAGCGTTAACTACTTTAACCGTGACGGCAATCTTGATGTCAGCACCTACACCTTTAGACCAAACGAGGAGCTGTTAATGGAGATCAACTTCACCAAAGAAGTGGCCTCCAACTCTAGTCCAATCGTTAAGGTCAAACTACCTGCTGGCTTTGAGTTTGTCCGTCAAGCCCATAGCAACGACCCAAGCTTTGGCTCTCTGATCGGTGATGCTACTGTGTACTCACCTGATGATCTGCAAGTCAGTGATGATATGCTGGTAGCTAAGTATTCACGCTATCTCGATGCAGACAACATCAGTCTCTTTGTCGTCTTGCGTGCCGCCCACTCTGGTACTTATAGCCAAGGTGAGGCTCAAGTCCAGCTACAAGGCAATCCTCAACACTATGGATCGGTGCTGGGCACTACTCCATTAAAGATCGGCGAGGCCAAGAACTAACAAGCAAAGCGCCCGCCCCCAGCAAGCTCAAGCTTGCTGGCTCTAACAAACAGGCTGTAGCTTACTTGCTGCTCCAACCGGCAAACGGCTTGTAAAAGCTGACAAAAGCAAGTAGCATTTGTCCCCTAAGCCCCTCCTTAAGTTCAAGCTTAAGGCGGGGCTTAGCTTTGTATTCTGCACACAAACACCATCTGATAAACACCAACCAAGGACAGGCCTTAATGGTAGATATCATTACTATCGAGAAAAACGACCGTACTCCTGAACTGATTGAGAAGCTACTGCCAGTGTGGGAGCGATCTGTGCGTGCCACCCATATTTTTCTCAGTAACGAAGAGATCCTGCAGATCAAAAACTATGTGCCAATGGCCTTTAGTGGTGTCGAACATCTGCTCGTAGCTCAAGATGAGCATGGCGCTCCTGTGGGTTTTATGGGCATTAATGACCACAGCTTAGAAATACTCTTCATCGATCCTGAGCACCGTGGCCACGGTTTAGGTCGTAAATTATTGGAATATGGAATTGCACACTACGACGTGCAGACCTTAGCGGTTAATGAGCAGAATCCACAAGCTCACGGCTTCTATGAGCATATGGGCTTTAAGGTCTTTAAGCGCACTGAGCTTGACGAGCAAGGTCAGCCTTATCCACTGCTGTATATGCGCCGTGAGGACTAAACCTCATTCCAGCTCCACTATGTAGCCAATGGAGCTCAAGAAGGATTGCTTTTAGCTGCAATCCGCCTTTTTTCTGCCCTATCATTCCAAGCAAAGAGAAGACAGATCATCTCTTTGCATTGGTATAGTTCACAATTCGGCTGCTCTGCTCTTACGGTGACACGATCACCTCAGTGTTAGCCCCTTCCCCTGACCATTGCTTGGTGTTATGTCTAAACGCTCCTCTGCCCCTGCTACCAAACCGCACAAAGACAAGGCTCAAGCCCCATCCCAAGATAAAGCTAAAGCTCAATCAGAAGTCTCAGCCCAACCTAAAAATCTCTTACAGCTCCTGTGGTCTAAGATCTTGTGGTTCATCCACAAGCGTCAAGAGCTACAAAAGCGCTATCGCAAAGCCATTATTTGGGGCAATGTAGGTCTTGTGGTTTTAGTCTTAGTCGGCATGGTGATCGGCATGCACATCTTTGCGCCAGACACCAGCAAGTACGAGACTCGCTCACCTGTACTGTTTGATACCCAAGGTAATGTGCTGTATAGCGCTATGACCGAAGGGGATTACCACCGTATCCATACCACTGTACATGATGTCGATCCGCTCTATCTGAAAATGCTGATCGCCGCTGAGGATGAGCGCTTTTACCACCACATTGGCGTTGATAGCTTTGCCATAGTGCGCGCTATGCTCTCTAATGTCGAGGCCGGAACCGTTGTGTCTGGAGCTTCGACCCTGACCATGCAAGTGTGCCGCCTCTTAGAGCCTAAAGAGCGTAGTATCTTTAACAAAGTCAAAGAGGCCTTAGGAGCACTCTACCTCACCTTTTACGTAGGACGTGAAGAGGTACTTAACATGTACCTCACCTTGGCTCCTTTTGGTGGCAATATCGAAGGCGTCACCGCAGCCTCTTACATGTACTTTGGTCATGGCCCACAACACCTCACGCCTGATGAAGCCGCCCTCTTAGTAGCTCTACCACGAGCTCCTGAGGGCATGAGACCCGATCTGCATCCGCAAAAAGCTCACTACTATCGCCATGCAGTGCTGCAAAAAGCCTATGAAGATGGTTTGATTGCCGCTGATGTCATGAAGCTTGCGGATCAAGAACCTCTGCCACAAAAGCGTTTACCGCTACCGCAAACAGCGTATCACTTAGGACAAAGCCTCTTTACAGGTAAATTGCAACCACCAGAGCTGGATCGCATTTATCCGACTCTCAGCGTAACGACAGACACTAATGGCCAGAACCTCAAACGTAAACGCGCAACCGAGCTCTACAGCACTATTGATCCGCAAGTACAACAAGGACTCAATCGGGCTGCTAGCGAATACATGGAGCAACTGCCAACACATCTCCGTGACCAAGGCCAAGAGAGTATTGCACTACTGGCTGTAGATAACCGGACTTTTGAGGTCTTAGGCTATGTAGGCTCACCTCATCTCAGCTTTAGCTACGTTGATGCCATACAATCGCTGCGCTCCCCAGGTTCTGCCCTTAAGCCTTTTGCTTATGCTATGGCTTTTGAACAGGGACTACTGCATCCTAACTCACTCTTGCTAGATGTAGCCCGCTTTTATGGCAGTTACCAACCACGTAATTACGATCGCAAGTTCTTTGGTGAAATGACTGCCGCTTTGGCTCTCCAAGCCTCAATCAATCTTCCAGCTTTAGAGGTAATGCAGGCCATTGGTCCTGTGAATTTTATTAACAACCTAAATCAGTTCAGTAATGCTCATGACCTGAGCTCACATAAAGGAGAGCTTGAGAGTTACACCCACGGGCGGCTACATTTAGCCCCAAATACTGAGCCCCATCTGGGCATAATTTTAGGTGCAGCTGACATCACTCTCTATGATCTCACCCAGCTGTATGCGGCTCTTGCTCACGACGGTGGAATTGCTCCACTCACAGTATTGCGTCCACCTCACGGCCGAGCTGCAGCCGCTAGCGCAGCTAGCGCAAGTGCAGATGGCAGCGCTGCTGCCGCTAGCCCTGCTAGCGCCATTGCTGACGGCAGCGCCAGCCGTAGCAGCAACGATGTTGGCGACAACGACAATGACGCCAGCAACGTCAATGACATCGGTGGCGACCGTAACGGCGCAAACGGTACGCTCGCCAGCGCAACACCATCAGCAGCGTCCGCCCCTCAATTAGGGCCTCTATTGCGCGCTGATGCGGCTAGAGCAACCTACAAGGTCTTAGAGGGCACGCCAGCTCCTCGCGGCTTTAAACCAAGTGATCCTATCTCTTACAAAACTGGTACCTCGTACAAATACCGTGATGCCATTGTGGTTGGTAGTCGTGGTGGTTTAACTGTAGGAATCTGGACTGGTCGCTTAGACGGTGGAGTACGCACCGCCCAGAGCGCTTACGAGACAGTGGCACCAGTACTGTTTAAGCTCATGGATAATTTGCCGCCACGCCCATACACTCCTGAGGCCTTA
This sequence comes from Candidatus Anaerobiospirillum pullistercoris, assembly GCA_019114785.1. Classification (GTDB taxonomy): domain Bacteria; phylum Pseudomonadota; class Gammaproteobacteria; order Enterobacterales; family Succinivibrionaceae; genus Anaerobiospirillum; species Anaerobiospirillum pullistercoris. Next base: position 9,052 of record DXEV01000064.1, read on the forward strand.
GAGCCAAGCTCCTTGCTCAATCCTATGCCGCCTTTAGCTTTAGCCCGCGTAGCCACCTCAAGCCTCGGCAAAGTACACAAACGTGCCGCTAACAGCAATGAGGCTAGTACCATTCCGACTCTAGGACAGCTTGGAGATGGTACTGATGGAGCCGATACTCAAGGCAACAACATAAATGAAGCTTTACGCTTAAACTTTCCACAGGACGGCGCGCGCTTACAGGTGGGCTTAAGTGGACAGATCATGCTGAGCTTCAGTGGCGGGCAAAGCCCATACTATGTCTTGATCAACGATGAGCTCCAAGAGCACAGTACCTACTTTACCCCTCAGCACAATGGCTTTTACAACATCACCGTCATTGACAGCAGCGGGGCTAGTGTCACCCATCAGGTACTGATCCAAGGCATAGCGGAAACAAGTGATTCTTTAGAAACTCTGACGCCCTAAAGAGCTAGTCTACAGAGCAGGGCTAAAGAGAGGGGCTGCCCTCTCTTTTACCCCAGAGCCAACGCATCAAAATTTTTCCATGCTGTTGGACGAGAAACACCAGCCATTAACCGCCAATCTTGCATTGCTGCACATCAGCATGGCAAGCTAAGGCTTTCCGCGCACAATTAAAGAAGGCGAGATTGCAGCCGTAAAAGAGGCTGCTCAGCGCTTTGCGGCTGCTCTCACGGTTGTGCTAAATGGGGCTGTTAAGCAGCCCCAAAAGTAATAACAGGTATTACTTTGCGGAGCGCCTTTCAGAGCTCATGAAGGAGCTCATGAAGGAGCTCATCTCATGAGGTGGCTCAAGAGGGAGCTACTATGAGGCCAAGTAAGTGGTCGAAGCGTCATGGAAAACGGCTTGCAGACCATTGAGCTCCAGAGCCTTTACCACCTGCTCTACAGTGCGATCGTCATTGACGTGCCACTGCTCTAAGTACTTGCCCTTATGAGCATAGCCACCTGGCTCAGTCGAGCTCTGAGCTGACACGGCGGTAATGCCATATGGAATGATCATGTCACGGAATTGAGCGCTCTCACGGGTGGAGATCGTTAAATCCAGCTCATGATCAAAAATACGCCATGCAGCAATCAGCTGTACTAATTGCGCATCACTCACTGGCATATGTGGCTCATAACCACCAGCGGCTGGACGCAGTCTTGGGAACGATACCGACAGGCGGGTCTTCCAATAATGCTGACGCATATAGAGCACGTGTAAAGCTAAGGCACAGCAGTCCACACGCCAATCATACAGGCCCAATAAAGCGCCAATACCGACTTTATCAATACCAGCCTGACCTAAGCGATCTGGAGTCTCCATGCGGTAGCGCATGTCCATCTTCTTACCGGCTAAATGCACTGCCTTGTAAGTAGCAGGATGATAGGTCTCTTGGTAAACCGATACGGCATCCAAGCCTAAGGTCTTAAGCTCTGCATAATCCTCGGTATCGAGAGGCTGCACTTCCATTTGCAAGTAAGCGGCATATGGCTTCACGATTGGCAGCACTTGTCTAAAGTAATCCATGCCACCACGACGCTCACTCTCACCGGTCACCAGCAAGATATTTTGGAAGCCTAATTTAGCAATAGCCTCGCACTCTTCCTTGATCTCATCCATGGTCAAGACGGTACGGGCAAACTTATTCATGGCCGAGAAACCACAATAAGCGCACTTGTTAGTGCACAGATTGGTCAGGTACAGCGGCACATACATATTCACGGTACGACCAAAGCGCTTACGTGTCAGCTGCATCGAGGTCATCACCATGTCTTTGAGGTAATGCTTGCGGGCATTGTCACTGATTAAGGCGGCAAAATCCTCAACATCCAGAGGGCTGGTCTTGCTCAGCGCCCGCTCCACATCTGCATCGGTGCGGCTTTCGACCACATCCTTAAACTTATCCAAATCTAATTTGGAGATCTCATCATAAAAGCTCATCTCTACCCTCTCTTCTTTAGGGCTTAGTTGGCTGCTTGGCTGAGTTTTGGGCACGTGCCCTGAGCCAGTATCTCCGATATCTATCGGAATAGCTAAACACTATCGTGCACGGTCGCACACTTTGTGACAATGCTACGGCCCCGCTAGACGAGCTCGTAGCAAAAGGAAATTTCGAGCGTTGCAGCCAGTGCCTCTCCTCTCAAGCTATTCCTTTTAGGTCTGTATGGCGACCTATATGGCTTGAGGTTTAGTTGTTGTTTTCAGCCTCAGCGACAGAGTGTAAGAATTGCTCCATTGGAGAGGTAGCCTTGGCAGTCTCATATTGAGCGGCTAAACCAGCCTCATAGCCTAAGCGACCGGCAATGCAAGCTGCCTTAAAGGCCTCTGACATCACAATAGGATCACCGGCGGCGGCAATAGCGGTATTGACCATCACAGCAGCTGCACCTAACTCTAAGGACTTAGCTGCTTCTGATGGGGCACCGATTCCGGCATCAACAATCACTGGGCAACGGCATTCTTTAATGATGAGCTTTAAAAATGGCTCGGTCTCTAAACCACGGGCAGAACCAATTGGGCTGCCTAAAGGCATCACCGCAGCCACACCTAAGGCCTCTAAAGCTTTGCACAGGCAGAGATCGGCCTGACAGTAAGCAAAGACCTTAAAGCCTTGGGCCACTAATTCTTTACAAGCATTGTAGGTTTCAATGGTATCTGGCAGCAGGTACTTTTGATCAGGGTGCACTTCCACCTTGATCCAATCTGTACCTAAAGCCTCACGGGACAGATTTGCAGCAAACACTGCTTCTTTGGCGTTGCGGGCTCCGGAGGTGTTAGGCATTAAGGTCACGCCCAGCTCTTGCAAAGGCTTCACGATGTCATCGGTACCGTGTTTGATGTCAACACGCTTCACGGCCATGGTCGCAATCTGCGCACCACAGGCCTTGATCGACTGACGCAGGATCTCACCACTGGCATACTTACCAGTGCCCACAATCAAGCGCGAATCAAATTCTTGACCGGCTAAGACTAACTTATCCAACATTAACCTCCAGCAACTAAACTAAAGACATCAACTTTCATTCCTTGAGCTAATTTAAAATCAGCCCAAGAGCCCTTCGGCACAATGGAATCATCGACGGCTACCGCCGTGCCATTGGTCGCAAAATTCAGCTCCTCTAGCAGCTGTGCTAAAGTTGTCCCCACAGCTACCTCATGGCGCTCGCCATTGATCTCAAGCTCCAAAGTGTCTCTCCCTTGAGAAAACGAAAAACTTAATGTGCATTGCCATCAGCATCTGCTGCATCAGCATCTGCTGCTTCTGCATCAGCACCAGCTGCCTCTGCATCAGCACCAGCATCTGCATGTAAGCTCCGACAGCACTGGCAATCAGGATCAGGCGTTAAACGCAAATGCTGTAAATTTAAACGCCTAAAGTCATACCGTAAAAGCTGCCCTGTCAGCGGCTCATGCCCTAGCAAGTACTCTAAGGCCACATGTGCTACCAAGGACGAAGCACTAGCTGCAATCGGCCCTGTGATCCCGACCTTAGTGTTGATGTCAGCTCCATGAGTTAAACAGTGATAGCACCCATACTGACGCACAAAGTTAGGACAAGAAAACCTAAACACAGCTAGCAATGCGGTATAAGCCGAGACTGCACCTGAGAGTAAATCTTTACCATGCTCTAAGGCTTGCTGGGCTAACACTTCACGGCTTTTGGCATCATCACTTACATCGAGGATCAGATCTAAGCCATCAGCAAAATCTGCAAAATTCTCAGCCGTGATCTTTGTCTTAAACGCCTCAATCTTTGTGTGGTGATTGCGTCTTTCCAGCTCGCGACAAGCACCCATAACCTTGAGCTCACCCGTCGTTGCATCTTGCTCGGTAAACAGCAATTGCCGATGCAAGTTATGCCAAGCCACGCTATCGCCATCGGCTAAACGCAGACAACCTACACCTGCATTACTCAGCAGCAATGAGCATAGACCACCTAACCCACCTACACCGATCAATCCCACCTTCTTGGTACTCAGGATCTCCACAGATTGTTCATAGCCTGCAAGCATCTCTTGACGCACATAGCGTTGCTCATCAGAGTTCTCTAATGGAGCAGTACCTGCTTGGCTATTACCGGCACTGTTATTGGTGCTGGCGGTGAGTATGGTCACAATACTTTCCTCAAAAGAAAACGCACCTCATGAGACCTACTAACCTTGGGAAAGTCCATAAAGTTCCAGCCTGTACCGCGCTATAGCCTTGACTGCCTGACGCAACAGGCAGTCTTACTATTTGGTGGCCTAAGCCTCTGAATTTGGCTTAGACCACAGGATACAGGCTGAAACCAGAACGGATGTCTCGAGGAGGTAAGGCCTTAGGCCTTGGTGTTAAAGGTGAAAAGAGGAGAAAGCTCTGGGGTCTCTTGCTCATCCTGACGCTGATGCCATGCTTGAGCATCCTTACCAAAGAGCTCAGATGGGCCAGTACGGCAAACAGCAATCCACTTTTGCGTCTCGACGCTTGGGTTCTCTGCCTCAGTAATAGCTGTTACCACAGCGATCGAATCGATACCTTCTTCCAGTACTTGGTGAGCATGCTGCAGCTTGATACCACCAATAGCCACAGTTGGGACTACACCCTTTAACATGCGAGCTTGCAAGCCCATCTTGGCAATGCCTTGAGGCTGCGATGGCATCTGCTTAGTCTTGGTTGGGAACACATGGCCAATGGCAATATAAGAAGGTTGCAACGACATAGCCTTGCACACCTCATAAATGCCATGAGTGGAAACACCGAGGCGTAAACCAGACTCAGCAATGAAGTCCAGATCGGCATCTTGCAGATCTTCCATGCCCAAGTGCACACCGTAAGCACCATACTTTGCGGCTAACTTATAGTGATCGTCGATAAAGACACGAGCACGATAGGAGCGACCTAAGAAACATGCACGCTTGATCTCTGCACATAAGTGAGCATCAGACTCATCGTCATGTACTGGGGTCTTAATGCGCAGCTGAATGGTCTTCACACCTAAAGCCAGCAGACGCTCTAAGATCTCGGTGTTATCCACGACAGGATAGAGACCTAAATTGAATGGGCACTTAAGGAATGGGCCAGCGGCTTGAGGGAAGTGCTCCTCAATAATGCGTGGCATGTACTTCAAGTCGTAGCTTAAAGCATGGTGAGAAATTGGTGGACGCTTGTGGTTATGTTCGACCTCAGTCTCGAAAATACCACGGGTCACATAGACCTTAGCCAACACAGCGGCATCTTGTGGGGCATAGCCACAGGCTAATAAAGCGGCAAAGGAAGAGGATAAAGCACAGCCACCACCATGAGCACCTAAGCCTTCTTTTTTGGCATGCTCCATCACAAAAGCGTGTTGCTCGCACTTAAAGACGTCAACAGCGTCTAAAGCCGAAACATTGTGGCCACCTTTGAGCAATACAGCCTTAGCACCTTGCTTGATAAAGACATCGCATAAGCTAAAAACACCACCGCGCTCAAACAGCTCAGACTCATCCCAACCGGCTAAAGCTAAAGCTTCTGGCAGATTAGGGGTAAAGACGGTGGTATGTTTTAAGACCTCGGCTAACTTGCCCTTGATATCAGCGCTCTTAAAGGTGCCAACTGTGGCGGTGAGCACTGGATCCCACACTACTGGAATACCCTTTAATGGGCCTTTGAGCAGATCCAGCAAGCAGTTTAATAAATTATTATCAGTGATCAGACCGATCTTAATAGCAGAGATCTTCTCTGACCAATCGTGGACAGCTAAGGCAATGCTCTCCTTAAACACTTCCACGCTGGTTGGGGCTACTAAGGTCACGCGATTTAAGCTCTGGCAGGTTAAAGCCGTCACCACTGGTAAAGCCCAAGCGCCCTGATCGTGAACCGAGATCACATCGGCAGTTACACCGGCACCCCCTCCGCTGTCTACCCCTGCGATCACCAGCACTAAAGGCCGCTCTTGCTCTTTATCCATGAAAAAATCCTCGAATCCGAAAAAACCTAGTCTCACACCCTCAGCTGCATCAGCATAGATCTCAAGGCCTACATATGGCTTACGCATAGCCTTGCTCTGATGGTGTTAGATACAGCGGCGCATTATAACGAAAGAATGTTAAGAACCAAATTTCCCTTATATTTCGTTACAAATCCTGACGCTGTCACTTGTTACCTTGGGGCAACATTGAATCATTGTCGCACGATTTACCCAAACACGCCGTCTAATATCAGGCTTTGTGACTTAGGCAACAAGCTGATGATTTTTTCGTTTTTCCTCTTGCTTATTTCTGCTCTTTTACCATGCCGGAAGACAAGCTCGTCCACATTGTGGCCACTCTAGGCCACAATGATGCTGCATCGCTCCGCTTTGGAGCAAGGCAAGCTTAACTACGCAATATATTTGCTCTGCAAACGACGGTTTAAACGGATTGGGCAGAAACGTGGGCCACACATCGAACAGAATGAGGCTTCATGTACACAATCTTCCTCATCCATCTGGGCGCGCCACACCTCGTAGGCGTGCTGCATGTCAAAGCTCAGGGCAAATTGGTCATACCAGCGGAAGGTAGCACGTGCACGACTCATAGCATGGTCTAAGTTATAGGCCTGCTCTAAGCCTTTGGCTAAGTCAGCCGCATGCGCTGCGATCTTATAAGTGATCAGACCTTGCTTGACGTCCTCTGGAGTTGGCAGAGCTAAGTGCTCAGATGGAGTCACATAACACAGCATAGCTGTACCGTGCATACCGATAGTAGTGCCACCAATGGCCGAGGTAATGTGATCAAAACCAGCACCCACATCGGTCACTAATGGGCCTAAGGTATAGAAAGGAGCGCCGTGGCAATACTTCTCTTCGAGCTCTTGGTTCTCTTGGACACGATGCAGAGGTACGTGACCTGGGCCTTCAATAAAGCACTGCACACCATGCTCACGGCAACGTAAAGCTAACTTGCCAATATTTTCCAGCTCACCATACTGTGCACGATCGCAGGCATCATAAATAGCACCAGGACGTAAGCCATCGCCTAAAGACAGAGCTACGTCATAACGGCGACAGATCTCCATCAGCTCATCAAAATGAGCATAGGCCATGTTTTCCTCATCATGCTGCATCATGCATGAAGCCATAATGCCACCACCACGCGACACAATACCCATGAGACGCTGTGCGGCAAATGGTAAGAGATCAGCAGTCAGACCAGCGTGAATAGTGAAGTAATCCACACCCTGCTCAGCCTGATCAATGATCACCTGCTTAAAGACTTCCCAATTTAAGGCATTAGCATCACCACCTACGCGATCTAAGGCCTCATACACTGGCACCGTACCAATTGGTACTGGGCTGGCACGTAAGATGGCAGTACGCAGCTCCATGAGAGATGGTAAGCCGGTAGAGAGATCCATCACGGTGTCTGCACCATAGGCTAAAGCCATTTGTAACTTAGCGATCTCTTCGTCGACGCTCGAAGACACAGCTGAGGCACCGATATTGGCGTTAACCTTGGTTAAAAACTTTTTGCCGATAATCATCGGCTCACACTCTAAGTGGTGATGGTTAGCAGGGATCACGGCATGACCTGCGGCAATTTCCTCGCGTACCATCTCTGGAGTCACACTCATCTTAGAGCGCTTAATTTGGATCTCTTGATCAAGGAAGGTAGCGATCTCATCTGAGCCTAAGAACTTGTCAGCAAAGTCGCGTTGCTCACCCAAATGCACTAAGTTAGCAGCCGATTCACGTAAGGCCACGTACTCCATTTCAGGGGTGATCACGCCTGCTTGAGCATATTCAATCTGAGTCTTAGGGGTGGCACGTGTAGCGTAGAAAGGAGCACGCACTAAAGGACGCTGCTTCTTGATGGTAGGAGTATTGTCCTTAACTGGCACCTCTTTACGAGTAACCACTGCTGTCACTTGCTGTGCAGCCGCTACAGTAGCTTCTACATCCACACTATAGCGCAACACCTGCTCACCATTGCTCAGAGTCAGGAGCTCATAAGGCACCTTTAAAGCTGTTGCATCAGCAGCCACATCATCAGGGGCAAAGACTACCGACACAGCTTTTGTTTGTGGCACAGCTTTGACCTGTGCAGCCACAGCTGAAGACTCAGCAGTATTGCCATGCAGCTTGGCCTGTTTGGCGGCACGGTGTGCAGCTTTAGCTGCCGCTAAGTCGTCATAATGAATTTTGGACAGATCAAGAGTGTCTGCAGCTGATTCGGTTGCTGGGGATGGAGCGGAAGGAGAATTGCGCTCCTCGTGAGGAGCAGAGCAGATATAACGCGGGAAAAGGAGCATCGACAAATCCTTAACCAAGACAAAAACTAGGTTGTACTTGTCGTGTCCGCACCCCATTACAAGAGGCAGGAAATAATCAAAAAAGCCTGTTTCCTACGCAGAGATTATTCTTTTCAGGTACTACGGATTCGGCATTACGCCATCTCAGCCTTACGGCACTCCGACAAGCACAGACATTAAAGCACAATCACATACCCCATGCAATATAGTTTTAGCCCGACGCGAGAAAAGAGATCATTGAGGCTTTGCCTTGCCACAAAATTTCCAGCACCTATCCCAACAGCTCACTAAGCGCAATATGGCTTACAGCTTGCGCCAAAACCATTACCTCTGACAGCAAGTGGACGCGAGGATATGCCTTAATCCCTGCACAAAGAGCTCAAAAAGAGTAAAGTGCCAACAACAATCGGCACTGAGCTTGCACTCAATGACACGATCCATGATCAGGCCACATTCCCCCTGATTTTTTCCTCACTGTTCTTAGCTCTCAGCTAAGCATGAGGCGCAATATGCATGCAAAGACGAGGAAGGATGCTGCTCTTTTGGTGCAGTAGACCTAGCC
>DXEV01000065.1 GCA_019114785.1 Candidatus Anaerobiospirillum pullistercoris
CCTATATGCTGCTCCAGCCATGCAGAAAAGGCCCAAACATAGGGCAAAATATACCGCAAAACGCCCTCTAAATCCACCGGCCCCGCGTCTCAGCCGCGCCACATGACGATACCACGGGTCGGAAGTGCTAAAGGCAGGCTTGGCCAGTGGCTGGCCATAGCAGAGCCCCCTAAAGGGCCTCGCTACTAAAAATCATCAAGCCCTGCAAACAGACTACCCTGCGTCACGCCAGCTTCGTCCTCGGCTTCTTGCTGTTTATGCGCAGCTTTGGCCTTGCGCGTGTAATACGTGCTGCCCTCATACAAAGGCAAAGGATCTTGTCCGGTGCGCTGACGTACCAGCTCACGAATAGGCCCAAAAGACTTACGATAGCATGGCAGGATCTCTTTATCTTGCAGGATCTTCAGATGGGCTGGAGTAGGATAGCCCTTATGCTTAGCAAAACCGTAATCAGGGTAGAGCTGATCTAAAGCCAAGAGATCGGCATCACGCGTGGTCTTGGCCAAAATCGAAGCTGCGGCAATCTCATTGACGCGAGCGTCACCTTTGATCACATACTCACAGTTCAGCGCCCGCTCAATAAATTGTGGTGGGATCTTATTGCCATCAATCAGCACCAAATCCACTGGCAGCAAGCCCTCTTGAGCAGCAGCTGCTTTTTGCTTACGCATCTCTTGCATCGCATCAAAAGCTCGCTCCATGGCCAAATACGTGGCATTGAGGATATTGTAGTGGTCGATTTCCTCAGGGCTGGCGCGACCGATACCAAAAGCCAGAGCTTGCTCCTTAATCGTCACAGCAAGCTGCTCACGCTTGTACTCGGAGAGCTTTTTACTGTCATTGAGACCTGCGATCATATGGTCATGCGACAGCCAGACACAAGCTGCGACCACATCTCCCATTAAGGGTCCACGTCCAGCCTCATCAATGCCACAAACCACAAAGCGTCGCGGATCTAAGGTGTAAGCAAAAGTATCTTCCATGGTGACTGATTCCCACTAAACAAGCTTGCTTTAGACTCGCTCAGCTCTGGTGCCCTTAGCGCTCTTCGCACCACCACTGCGCTTATTGGCCTTAGGCTCACTGCTACCAGCTCCCACACCAACAGCTGGATCTGGCTTTACCGTGCTAGCTTTAGCGACAAAGCCTTTCTTTGGCTGTGGGGAATTGAGGCTAGGTTTATCTTGCCCCATTTTGCGCTTATTGACCTTAGTGCTGGTCTTGGCCTCAGGATTAGGCATATGCAGCACATCCTCGAGCGTGAGCTGAGGCTCCATATGCTTGACCTCTTCACTTAAGCGTTGGACGGTCTGATCATCCAAGCCCTGACGCAGTGGCACTTCCTCGGTGTTGAGGCTTTCCTTGTAAGTCTTGGCCGTATCCATGACCACAGAAGCCGACACCACGCTGTCACTGTCACGATGCTCCACCTCAGCCTTGTGGGTGCGCTGCTTAAACTCACGATAGCCCTCATGAGACTGGGTCTGCAGCGACTGCGCACTGGCAGCAGCTGCTGTATCAGCAACGTCACCACTGGCAGCGCCAACTGTAGCTGCCGCATCAGTTGCGCTATCAGCAGCGACTGTGGTGACAGCCGAGGCTGCGTCAGCAGCATCAGCGGCTTTTGCTGCGTCAGCAGCTTTAGCCGCTTTATTGGCAGCACGCTCAGCGGCGGCCTCACGCTTGGCTTGAGCTTTGAGCTCTTGCGCACTCGGTGTAGCGATCACTCGCATGACCGCCTTTACGGCCAGCTCATCGGCATTGGTACGAATGCGCTCGTGGATCGTAGCAAACTCCTTTTTCATCAGGAGGTTGTCTGAGCTCAACAGACGAATGCACTCAAAAGTCAGCTTCTCTGGCGTGCAGTACTCTTGGATCAGCTCCGGCACAATAGTACGCTTAGCCAAGAGATTAGGCAGCGAATACATGTCTACCTTAAGCAGACGACGAGCAATACAGGCACTCAAGGCAGAGACCTTATAGGCTACGACCATAGGGCGCTTTAGCAGCATAGCCTCAAAGGCAATAGTGCCACAGGTAAGCAAACAGGCATCAGCTGAGGCAATGGTATCTTGCTGATTGCCGACAAAAACTGTAATCGAAATCTCAGGGGCATACTCCAGCCACAAGTCCTTAATCAATAAGGCAATCTCATGGCTAGGGGCCACACTGATAAAGTTCACATCTTTGATCTGCTGGCGGATCAAGCGTGAAGTCTGGGCATACAGAGGCAGCATGCGGGTAATAATGCCTCGACGCGAACCTGGCAGAATAGCTAAGACCTTACCAGAAATAGAGTCCACGCAATTCTTATATAGACCAATGCGCTCACGAGCCGCATTTTGGTCGATATCTAAAGGAATGGTGTTAGCCAGCGTATGACCTACATAGGTGCAAGGCATGTCGTGGCGGTCATAGAACTCTTTTTCAAAAGGCAGCAGCGCTAAGACCTCATCACAAGCTGCTTTGATCTTTTTAATGCGGTTCTCGCGCCATGCCCATACCGATGGGCTCACATAGTGAATGGTCTTAATACCAGCAATCTTCAGCCGATGCTCAATGTGCAAGTTAAAATCAGGCGCATCAATACCGATCATGACCACAGGTCTGGCCTTGAGCAGCATCTTGGTAATAGCACGGCGGATCTTGAGGATCGGCAACATGTGCGCGAGCACCTCAAAAATACCCATCACAGCCAGCTCTTCTTGAGGAAAAGCTGACTTAAGGCCGTATTTGGCCATTTTAGGGCCACCGATGCCAATAAACTGCGCTTGCGGATCATGACGCAAGATCGCTTTCATTAAGCCTGCACCCAGCGTATCTGCGGAAAGCTCGCAAGCGATTAAAGCGTAAAGATGGGGATTGGTTGAACCTTCAGACATAATTCAAAATCCGCAAGGGGAAAATACAGCGCAAGAAAACAGGGCTACGATCGAGGAAAGCCCGATCCCCTAGCATAACGCAGCAAAATTAGCTCGAACTGAGTCTAGACAAACAAATGGAAGCAGCCACAGACAAAAATAGCCTGAGATTAAGGGGCTCAGGCTACCTTGGCGCTGCGCGCTGCAACACACAGTGCGTACTGCACTGTGTGCAATACACAGTGCTACTGCGCAGTGCGCAATACACAGTGTGACTGCGCAGTGCGCAGTGCACTGGGTGCACTGCATTGTGGGCAATGCACGGTGCGCAGAAAAAAAGCTAGCGGATAATACCGCGACCATTTTCCTTCACAAAATCGACCAAGATCTGCACAGCACTTTCCTTTTGAGCCAGCTCCTCTAACTTAGGAATAGCCTCTTCGATCGTTAAGTGCTTGTGGTAAATGATCATATAGGCCTTTTTGATGGCACTGATCGCGCTCTCAGAGAAACCGCGACGGCTTAAGCCGACCTTATTGATACCGAATGGCTTAGCATAGTGTCCAGCTGCCATGACGTAAGGAGGTACGTCCATATTTAAAGCAGCCATACCAGCGACAAAAGCATGAGAGCCTACGCGACCAAATTGGTGAATTGCGGCTAAACCACCGAAGATCACATAGTCACCAATGGTAACGTGACCTGCCAGCGTAGCATTGTTGGAGAAAATGCAGTGATCGCCAACGATACAGTCGTGAGCTACGTGAGTGTTCACCATGAACAAGTTATTGCTACCCACACGGGTCTCTTTTAAGCCCTGCAACGTACCACGGTGCACAGTGCAATGCTCACGGAAAGTGTTGTCATTGCCAATGATCAGCTTAGTGTCTTCACCCAAATACTTGAGATCCTGACAAGCCTCACCAATAGAGCAGAATTGGAAGAAGTGGTTATAAGAACCAATCTCGCTTGGTCCATGGATCACGCAGAAAGGCTCAATCACACAGCCTTCACCGATAGTGACGTCACCTTCAATGATCACGTTGTCTTTAATAACAACATTCTCACCGACGACAACATTACCACGCAAGCGTGCTGTCTCAGCTACTTGAGCACTAGCAGCTATCTGAGGTTGACCACTAAAACTATTGTGTAAAGCATAGGCACGTACACCTGTTAATTCTTCGTGCTTGCTCTGCGTTGTATTTTGGTTATTGCTCTCGCTCATCACGCATCCTACCCATACTTTACAAGAAAAAGAGTCCCAGCGCGCCATTACAGGCGCATGTGCGCTGCAGCCGCGACCGCGCCCAGCGCAACACCTTATGTAAGGTTAAGCCTTCTCTGCCTTGAGATCTTATGTGCGCACCTTTGCACACATTAAATCGGCCGAGCACACCACTTCGCCATCTACCGAAGCCACGCCCTTAAAGCTAGCGATACCACGCTTCTCCTTTAAGAACTCAACATCTAAGATCAGCTGATCGCCAGGCACAACTGGACGTCTAAAACGAGCATGATCGATACTAGCAAAGTAATAGAGCTCACCTGGCTCTGGCTTGCCTACCATGGTAAAAGCAAGCACACCGGTGGCTTGAGCCATAGCTTCTAAAATAAGAACACCTGGCAGCACTGGCTTACCTGGAAAGTGACCTTGGAAAAAAGGCTCGTTGAAGCTCACGTTCTTAACGGCACGCAAGGTTTTATGCTCGTCAGTGACCTGATAGTCCAACACCTTATCCACCATTAAAAATGGATAGCGATGAGGCAACAGCTCCATGATCTCTTCAACGTTTAGCGTTTTCTTTTCCGAATTTTCCTGAATCTCTGACACTTGATAACACCTTGCAAAACAAAAAATCAGCTCTAACGGCGTAATCCTTTTCCTTACCTCACCTTTGATTGTCTTGCTTTAAGAGCTTTTGGGGAGAGCTCCCAAACCAACACAGAAAGTAAAGATAAGGAAAAGCACTATCTTCAGGCCGTTTAGAGCCAAAAGCGGCATTTTCTGCTAAAGAATAAGGCAAAACAGGCCGCAAAAAAAGCCATCCTTAATAAAAGCGACTCTTATGCCACTTTAGTGCTCACACAACATACTTGATGTCAGCTCTCCTTACATCTCCAAACAGGAGAGCAGATGGCTATTTTTTTAACTCTTTAAGCTCTTTTTCCACTGCCAACAGACGATGGTACATATCATTGATATGTAAGACCCGAGAAGCGGTCTTACGCCATTCAGCATTGGTCTGAGCTGGAATACCTGAGGAGTACACCGACTTAGGCTCGGTAATGGAGCGCATCACCATACACATGCCGGAGATCGTTACTTGATCAGCAATGGTGATATGGCCATTGAATACTGAAGTACCACCAATAATGCAGTATTTACCAATAGTGACAGAACCGGCAAAGGTCGTGCCACCGGCCACTGCTGTACCGTAACCTATTTTGACGTTATGGGCTACTTGGCAGAGGTTATCGATAATGACATTGCTCTCGATAATAGTGTCATCAATAGCACCACGATCGATACAGGTATTAGCGCCAATCTCCACCCGATCGCCAATCACCACACGGCCACCTTGTGGGATCTTGACCCATTCGCCCTTGTCATTGGCATAGCCAAAGCCATCACCTCCGATCACTGTGCCTGACTGTACTAAGCAGTGTGAGCCAATCACACAGTGGTGGTAGAAGCTGACCAGAGGGTAGAAACGTGTATAGGCACCGATCTTAGCCTCAGGGCCAATCACACAATTGGCTCCAATCTGCACATGATCGCCGATCTCAGCGCCCGCCCCAATAACAACATTAGGGCCAATACCCACGCCCTCACCAAGCTTAACCCCAGCTCCAATCACAGCGCTAGGATGAATACCTTCAGCAATAGGAGGCTCGCGATCTAGCATCTGGGCTACACGAGCAAAGCCTAAGTAAGGATCAGCCACCAAGATAGCTGCGCACTTGACGTGCTCCGCATCAGCTGGCTTGACCATGACACAGCTAGCCTTAGTTTGTTCTAAGACAGAGCGATATTTCATGTCTGACAAAAAGCTGATCTCACCCTCTTGGGCAGTGATCAGATTAGCGACGCGATGGATCTCAATCTCACCATCACCGGTAAACTCAGCCCCGAGCTTTTGGGCAATATCTTTAACTAACACTCTTGCTCCTTAAGCCGTGCAAAGCTGTGCACTTCTTACTTCGTTTCTAGAGCCAAGCCCTATACCAGCCTACAGCCTAGGATAGCCTCAGCTAGCTAAGCTAGGCTATCACTTAGATCCCGCTGCGCAGGCTCAGCGGTGCTGGCCAGCGGTGCTGAGCCCTGTAGCTCGAGCACCGGAGCAGCCTAATTATTTCTTGCTGCCTTTGTCAGCACTGACGCGCTTAATGACCTCTTGCGAGATGTCTAAATCGCTAATGGTATAGGCAATAGCCTCACCACGTAACACTAAGTCAATGCCACGCTCTTGAGCAATGGAGTCAATGGCACGCTGTACGGTCACCATAACCTCACGTTCTTCTTCCTGTACGCGCTTTTGCTGATCCTCTTGCAGAGCACGGCCCTTTAAACGGAAGTCGGCTTGTAATTGCTCCAGCTCACGACGCTTGTTGGTCAGCTCATCGCCCTTGTACTTACCAGCTGCTAAGTCTTGGCTTAACTTAACGCCCTCTTGCTGCATCTTTTGCAGCTCTTGCTCACGAGCACCAAATTCCTTAGCTAAGGTTTGCTGTAAAGCCTTGGACTGAGGGATCTCAGTCATGATGTATTGCAGATTTAAGACAGCAATAGTTGGAGCCTTAGCGGCGGCAGCCTCAGCAGCCACAGCACTCTGGGCTAAAGAAGTAGTAAACAGAGCGGCACCTAAAGCCGAAGCAAGTAAAACCTTTTTTAACATAAAACAACAAAACTCTTAGGAGAAATCTTAAAGTAAGGGGCTAGAGCCCTACTCTTCGGCTCTTACCACAACCAAGCTAAAAAGCGAGAGCCCTAGGCCCTTACTCTCAAACTTCATAGACAACACAAAAAATCAGGCCCCTAGCGCCATAGGTAACGCCATATACGCTAGGCAGCCCTTGGCTCTGACCAAGGCCTCTGGACAAAAGCCAGAAGCCAAGGCAAGGCAGGCAAGGGCCTCAGGCGCAAGCTTGAAGCCTCGGCCTCGAGGCGGCTAAGCCATTAGAAACGGCCACCGATCTCAAAGCTAAAGAACTCGGTGTCATCACCATCCTGCTCTTTGATTGGACGAGCAAGGTTAAATGACAGAGGGCCCACTGGCGACATCCAAGTAACCGAAATACCAGCTGCTGCACTGTAACGGCTTGGATCATCATACTCAGGAGCATTGCGGTAACCTGCGGTGTAATCACCAGCATTGGAATCCCACAAGGCACCAGCATCCACGAAGAGCGAAGTACGCACTTGGTTCTTATAGGCCTCAGAGACAAATGGGGTTGGCACAATGACCTCTGCAGATACTGCCCACAGAGCGTTACCACCCATATTATCGTCATCATCCACAGTCACAGTGCCGTTTGCACCAGGATACAGAGCACGAGGACCAACGCTATTGCGCTTGAAACCACGTAACCACTGATCACCACCTAAGTAGAAGTTATCAAAGAATGGTAACTTCTGATCTAAGCCATCCACAGAGCCATAGCCATCACCATATGCAGCACGACCACGAATAGCAAAGACGAAGTTATGCTCCATATCTAATGGGAAGTAGTGGAAAGTCTGCGCATCGATCTTGTAGTACTGCAGATCAGAGATCTCAGGTAAGGTGGTGAAGACCGAGAGGTTCTGACGTGAACCAGAGGTTGGGAACACCGAACGATCTAAGTTATTGCGCGATAAGTTGAAACGGAAGGTGAAATCTAAGAAGTCGTTAGATAAGCTACCTTGACCGTAGGTACGCCAGAAGTCGACAGCCTGTAAGAAGAACTTATTGGAGGTAATGTCCATGCGCTGCACACCAGCGGTGTAGCTGATGTACACGTTCTCAGACAGTGGATAACCGGAGGTTAAGTCAAAGCCGATGGTCTCATTATCATAAGAAACCACGTCAGCATCATCACCGTGGAAGTTATCGTAATAGACACGACCACCTAAGGAGATCTGATCCACAGTGAAGTATGGGTCGGTATAACCAAACTCAATGTGCTCACGATAATCGTTTTGGTAGGCGCTGACATTAGCACGAGTACCCCAACCAAAGACGTTGTTCTGGGAAATACCAGCCGAAATCATGAAGCCCGAGGAAGTACCGTAACCGATACCACCTTGGATGCTACCTGTTGGCTGCTCTTTCACCGTAGTCTTCACGGTAGCAGTATCAGAGCTGACACCATTACGCTCGATGGTCACATCAGCTGTCTCGAAGAAGCCTAAGCGGTTGATACGGTTCTTAGAAGTCTCAACAGCTTCATTGGATAACCAAGTACCATCCATCTGACGTAACTCACGACGGATCACGGTATCGTCAGTTTGGGTATTACCGGTGATCTCGACGTTGGTCACGTAAATACGCTGACCTGGCTCCACCATGAAGTTCAGGTTCACGACCTTATTGGTCTCATCGTAATCAGGGATAGCGGTCACACGAGAGTAAGCGT
Source organism: Candidatus Anaerobiospirillum pullistercoris (assembly GCA_019114785.1). Lineage (GTDB taxonomy): Bacteria > Pseudomonadota > Gammaproteobacteria > Enterobacterales > Succinivibrionaceae > Anaerobiospirillum > Anaerobiospirillum pullistercoris. Next base: position 8,481 of record DXEV01000065.1, read on the forward strand.
AACCAAACTTACCTAAGTAATTGGTTAAGACCTTCTCCATATTGGTGACATCATGAGCCGAATACACAGCACCCTTTTCTAAGGTGATGAGGTTGCGCAGGTCTTCACCATACTTCAAGGTATTACCTTGGACAGTGCAATCACCGATGGTGTAGAGATCGCCTTCGTTAACAGCAATGGTGAGGTATAAGCCCTTACGATCAGGGGTCATGGACACTTGAGTGGAATCCACCTTAAAGCGCACATAACCACGATCCATGTAATAAGAGCGCAGAGTCTCTAAGTCACCGCTAAACTTTTGGGCGTCATAACGGGAATTGGCCACCACATTCCACCAAGGGACGTCATCACGCAGCTCTAATTGAGCTAAGAGCTCGTCTTCGGTGAAGGCCTTGTTACCCACAATGTTGATCTGCTCAATGGCAGCGGCTTCACCCTCGTAGAACTCTAACTTTACGTCTACACGATTACGAGGCAGGTAAGTGAGCACAGGCTTCACATCAGCCTGATACATACCAGCAGAGTGGTAGAAATCCTCTAAAGATTTTTCGATCTGACCTAAGAGCTGCTCATTGATTGGCTCACCGGCACGCAGACCTTGCTGCTCAATCACATCGCGCAGAGCATCTTCTTGGATCTGCGAATTACCAGCAAAGGTAATGCTACCGATAGTTGGACGCTCTTGGACATTAACGATCAGGGTATTGCCTGACAGCTGTAACGACACATTAGAGAAGTTACCAGTGGCATAGAGGCGCTTCATGGCCAAGGAGACATTTTCAGGAGTGAGCAGATCACCCTGACGCACAGGCAAAGCCAGCAGCACAGCACCCAAGCTCACACGGTTTAAGCCACGAACTTGGATATCTTGGATCACCACTCCGTTAGGAGCAGACGTTGCTGCAGAGCCTGCTGAGGTAGCGGCATAACCTACAGGGGACAGTGCAGCCGTAATGCCCAAGGCAACACTGATGCCTAACAGCGAGCGCTTTAAGCGACGCTGTGACTTTCCTGCCGAGGTGCGATTGGCAGCAATACTTGCATCTTTAAACGAAATCATGAAATTGGCCAAAATAAATGTGATTGACGATCTGTGAGCTTAACGCCCACTAAGAGTGCAGCTCCAGATGACCACTACCTATCAGGCAGCCACCAGAGAAGACATGTGGCACTAGCTCCAAATAGCCAAACCAAAAATTTCTTGACCAGCTATAAAACCAGCGCCCGCCCCCATTAGCTTCTATGGCTCATAGGCAAAAAGGTTTTTGGGGCAAAAACCATCTTTTGCAAGCCTAAAATACCACCCCTCACCATGCGTCCGCGCTGCGCGCTTCAGTGGATGCCTATGGGCACACTGTGTGTGCCTATGGACACTCTTGGTATCTCTGGACACTCTGGGGCTCTCTGGGCCCAAAGAAGCGGAAACAGCAGCTAAGACGCATCATGCCAAAGGCCCAGTCAAGGTATGAGCAAAATACACTACAAAAAATATGTAGCACTTAGCCTTTACGCGACCGTCTTAGTCACGCCAAGCACACACCTTGACTGAGTCCTCATCAGGCAGGAAGCTCTCTGCCAACCCTCAAAGCTGTTCGGGCAAACCTACCCGCAACAAAAGAGAGTCAGCTCCTGCTATTTTATATCAGCAAAGCCGTGAAAAAAACGGCTACAAAGCGCCCTTGCTTTGGCAGGCCAAGCCTGCACATTCAGCAGACCAAGCCCATACCATTCACACCGTGAGCTGCAAATACAGCCCTGCTCATGTTAGAGGCTCTGCCTGCCAATGCACGCACTGGCCAAATAACGTGTTTTTGACTGCCTTGCTGGGCCTAAAGTTTCACTGAGCACACACAACAGCTTAGCCCCATCTAGGCTAGCCAAAGCCTGTGAATTACCGGCCACCTATAGAGGTGGCGGCTTCAATCTCCATTGCAACACAACCACTAAGAGTAAGAGCTGTCTGCAATGGGGACTTTCTAGTTGTGTTGAGCACAACGGGCGTATTCACTAAACA
>DXEV01000066.1 GCA_019114785.1 Candidatus Anaerobiospirillum pullistercoris
AGTGTCAGAGCTCTTACTGATCAGGTCAGTGGTTTGTTGCCAGAGTATTTCTTAGAGTCGCTATATGTGGCCTAGAAAAGTGGCTACGAACTTTTGAGCTCTAACACTAGGCTGTCACTTGCCAAGCAAAAGAGCAAAAGGATGGCAGACAGGCGTTTTGTGGTTTGGTCTGGTGAAAAGAGAATAGAGCCGAACGGAGCCTAAGAACCATGTTGGAGAAGATCTATTTAGCCCCAATGGAAGGCGTGTGCGACCCACCAATGCGTAAGGTTTTGACACACTATGGGCATTACGATGAGTGCTTCTCGGAGTTTATTCGCGTTACTACCGAAGTATTGCCTTATAAGACGCTATTACGTGAGGTGCCTGAGCTGCAAAATGAGAGTAAGACTGCTTACGGTTGCTTATGCAGAGTGCAGCTGTTGGGTGATGAGCCTGAGCCATTAGCACAAACCGCGCTACGAGCTGTGGAGCTTGGCGCTAAGAGTATTGATCTAAACTTTGGTTGCCCTTCGCGTTTTGTGCATCATGGCGGTGCCATGCTGTTAAAAGAGCCTGATCTCATGCACGCTATTGTCAGCAGAGTGCGCGAGGTACTGGATAGCTCTATCTTCCTGTCGGTAAAGTTTCGTTTAGGCTTCCTCAGCGCCAGTGAGCTGCCTGATATTGTACGGGCTGTGGCCGTGCCTGGCGTCAACGAGTTGATCATTCATGCTCGCACCCGCAAAGATCTCTATAAGAAAGAAGCATTGGACTGGCCAGCGATCGCTCAGGTAGTTGATAGTGATCTGGCTTTGCATATACCTGTAGTGGCCAATGGTGATATCACGTCCTATGAGAGCTCGCAGCAGTGTTTGGCGCAAAGTCGTGCCCCAAGACAAATGGTGGGTCGTGCTGCCTTGGCGGTACCAAATCTGCCTCAGGTCATGCAAGGCCAAGAGCCTGCTATGCCATTACATCAGGTGTTAGCTGTGGCTATGGAGTTTGCGCAAGAGCTCCAAGGGCGAGATTACCCTGAAAAGGCTTTAATGGATCGTTTAAAGCAATTCTTAGGCTATGCGCATAAGTATGATCAGCGTTTGTGTGAGTTCTTTAGAGTCTTTTGCCGTAGTCAGAGCCTTGTAGAGGCACAGCAATTGCTTGAGAAGCAGCAGTGTATTTTCGCAGCTCATACTGAGGCTGATGCGTAAACAGTCCGTATGGATTGATTGGCGCTGGCAAGAAGGTATGTGGCTTTAGTGCTCTGTGATGTGGGCGAGAGCCCACCCATGGCTTGGTGTTCTCGAATCAGGAGGCAGCATTCTTAGTGAAAGCCCTATAGGCTATAGATAGGACTATAGGTGGTGTAGCTAAGAGAGGTGCTGGTAGTCTTTTATGAGCAAAGATTGGCGCAAGTGGGGTTCTCTGGGAACTAAGTTCGTGGTCGGTGTAAGTGTAGCTTTAGGACTTACTTTGGGCAGTATGTCCTATGCAGCAGATGAGCAAGAGATCGACCCTGAGCTGTTACCAACTCCAGAGGAATTGGCGCGTTTTGAGGCTTATATGCGCAATATTGTGCCAGTTTACTTCCCAGCAGTACCTTTTGGTTGGAAAGTCGAGATCAAGGATAACGTAGTAAGTTATATCCGCCAGCCACGTAATGATAAAGGTACTGCAGCATCTGATGGGCTTGGTGCAGGGCGTGATACCACAATCAGAATGTACTACACACGTAAGACGGTGGGCAAAGATGCCGCTGCCTTTATGGATGATTACGTGATGCAGTATGGCTGTGAAGTTAAGAGTCAGCAAGGCACAGGTTTCTACACCACAGCTTGCCGCGATACCAACACTTATGCCATTGTGATCGGTGAGGTGGATAATCTCTACCGCATTGAACTGGTAGGCAATTACAATACAGCGGCTCGTACTATTATCGAGCAGTATGTAGGCAATATCGTTAACGGTAAGAAGGTCTTCGCTGATCGTAATATTGGCGACATGACCGATCGCGGCCAATAGCATCCAGCATCAACTTTCTCAGTTGATCTGCTCTCCTTTTAGAGCTCGCCATTGAAAACTTTTGGTGGTGGGCTCAAAAATCACGTTTTAAGGCTCGCTGCTAAATACCCAGAGGCTGACTTCTCTCTTCCGATGTAGCTTTGCGCTACATTTGCTCTCATCTTACTTGTTTTCTTTCCCTCTTTAGCCTCCTCATGAGCGCCTGCGCCTAGAGCCGGTGCTTACTTGTTCGTGCAGACTCTGCAATCTTCTACCTCATTCTCAACTTTTTTGGCTCAATGGTGCTCCCGTTCTAGTGGCAACAAGTCTCTGCGCTTGTCTTAGGCGTTGCTTGGCAAAAATATTATTAAACGCAGCCTAAAAATGAGTATCGAGGAAGATAAGGCTCCATTCCTGTTTTGTGTGCCCATAAATACCTATATCTATAAATTTATTCATTTTTATGGACTAAGACATAATTTTTATGTCATAATGCGTACATATGATAAACAATATAGTCTTTACGACTAAAAGTATGTGAGCTTTTGCTATTAGGTGAGCTTAGTTGTTTGTTCGCTAGCACTAGCGCTGGCGATTACGCAGCTATTGACACAGGCGCAGCTACTAGAACAAGCACTGGCTAGTGGCAGCTCATCTATAAGTCATTTGTTTTGGCTGGTTCTATTTGGAGAGAACTATGAGTACGAACACTGACATCCTTCGTCCTTGCATGGAAGATCTGTACAAAGATCAGCTACAGGCATTAGCTGCCGTAGATCAGGATCCTCGTCCAGAAAACTGGCAGCTGTCTCCTAGTGCTGTGCGTGACTTCATCTTGGGACGTAAAGATCCGGTGGAGCAAGATGGGGCTCGTATTGAGATCACCCGTAAGTTCTTTGGTGACGACGCCTTAGTTGAGCGTGCTGTGGTGGCTTTAGCCAGTGATCGTGCTTTGATGCTGATTGGTGAGCCAGGTACAGCTAAGAGCTACTTAAGTGAGCTCTTAAGCGCCGCTATTTGTGGTAATAGCCGCAACACCATCCAAGGCAGCGTGGGTTTAACTGAGGACATGATCAAGTACAGCTGGAATTACGCTTTGCTGATCGCCAAAGGCCCTGTGCCAGAAGCTTTGGTGCCATCCCCTCTCTACATCGGCATGAAGCAGGGCATTATCACCCGCTTTGAGGAAATAACTCGTGCTCCTTTGGAGATCCAAGATAGCTTGATCAGTGTGCTCAGTGACAAGATCTTGAGCATCCCTGAGCTGAGCGAGCAGCCTTTCCTTGCGGCTAAGCGTGGTTTTAACGTGATTGCGACGGCCAACACTCGTGATCAGGGCGTAAATGAAATGAGCTCGGCTCTCAAGCGTCGTTTTAATTTTGAGACCGTACAGCCTCTTTCTTCCATTAAGCAGGAAATGCAGGTGATCATCAACGAGTGTTCCAAGCTGTGTGGTGATCTGGCTCCTCAGCTCATTAAAGAAGACGTGGTGGAGTTGCTGGCCACTGTCTTTAGCGATTTGCGTAAAGGTAAGAGTGTGGAAGGTGGCAGTTTCGATCGACCAAGCTCGGTGATGAGTACAGCTGAGGCGGTGCAGGTGTATTACCAGACTGCTATGGATGCCCATTATTACAATCACGACGAGCTCAGAATGGCCACACTGGTGCAGAACATTAAGGCCGCTATCACTAAAGATAAGCCATCGGATCTCAAGCTCTTCAAGAACTACGTCAAGGTAGTGAGCCGCTCCCGTGACTCTGAGCTTTTCCAAGATTTTAGCCAGCAGGTAAACCGCTGCTAGGAGGGCGTTATGTCATCACGAGACAAGAAAGAACACCCTGATGTCGCTCCACCTGAGGCCGTAGAGGCGGCTGTTGCGAATGAGACTGCTATTGCGCCTGCTGCTGAGGCGACGACTGCGGTCGCATCTGGTGATGCTGCCGATGTCACTGCCACTACTCAAGATGTGAGTGACAAAGGTAGTAACATCAGTGACTCTGCTGCTTCTGAGGTGGAGCCTGCCAAGAGCAAAGTGAAGGCCTCAAAGGGTGCTAAGGCCCCAAAGGAGCCTAAGACCACTAAGGCTAAGACCTCTAAGAAAAAGCAGGCCGTGGATCCTCTTGATCCTGAGTATATGCAGGCGCATGCGGATAAGGCTCTAGATTTAGAGGCCCCTGTCTTTTTGTGCCCAGTGCGTCACCACTCTTTTTGTCTGTCTTTGCATTTGCCTCGTCTCATCGAGGCTTACCAGCCTGATCTCATTGCGGTGGAAATGCCATCAGTCTTTAAAGATGAGGTTCCAGACTTGGCAGACCCTAAGGTGATCCCGCCTGTTGCCTTTTTTAGCTTTGCTTTAACCAAGAAGTCAGCTGCTAAGACCTCAAAGGCAGCCAAGAGCGCAGCTGGTGCAGCTGTCGATGGTGCAGGTGGCACTGAGGTTGGTGCTGAGGATGATGAAGAGCAGGGAGAAAAGTATCGTCGTTATCTCTATCCGCTGTTGGCCTTTTCGCCTGAGTATGTGGCTTTAACCGAGGCCTTAAAGCGTGGGATTGACTACGATCTTATTGATCTTACATCCTTTGACGAGGACTCTTTCACCTCTTTTAGTGATGACAGTACGTTCTATGACGACGATCAGGTCATAGCTCGCAGTAGCGTTTACCAAGAGCTGTGTGAGCGCTCTGGTGCCCACACTTTTGCTGAGTTTTGGGATAAGCACTTTGAGATCAATGCCCTGACTCAGGACACGATGAGCTATCTACACCAGCTCTATAACTACTGCTATTTGATCCGCCAAGGCATTGATGAGGAGCAAGAGCCATTTACGGTACAGCGTGAGCTCTTCATGTTAAAGAGCCTGCAATCTGCCATGAAGACGCACAAGCGGATCTTGGTGGTGACTGGTGGCTTACATTCGGTAGCACTGTGCGACTATCTGTACTTTAAGAAAAAGAAAGCTACAGCTATGCGCTACCCGAAAGTGCCGAGTGAAACCTACCTTATCCCTTACTCCTTTGCTGCTGCTGATAGCCAAACGGGGTATGGAGCCGGTGTGGTCTTCCCTTACTATTTCCAGCAGTTCTATACCGTGTTGAAGGGTTTAGTGCCATTTATGCCAGCCCCTGAACGCGAACTGCCTGCACTTGAGGTTGTGGGTGGCGATGAGTCCCCAGAGGCTGTTGCTCATGTTTCTTCGGATACTGAAAATGAGCCTTCTAATGCAGTTACTGCTGACACCACTGCGATAGCAGAGACTGCGGTTGCGGAGACTGCGGTTGCGGATGTGGCTGAAGCGGTCGGTTTAGATGAGGAACAGGCTGTTATCTGGCAGGCTTATGACCTCTTACAGCCTGTACATCGTGAAGCCGCAGCTGAGATGGCAGCAGAGCAGGATTCAGGGCAAAAGAAGAAAAAGAAGAAGAAAGACAAGGCTGGCAATGTAGTCTATTACGATGCCTTACATCGTGAGATCAACGTGCAGGCTCTGACTGGCTCTACTGGTGATGCCAATCAGGGGCAATCGTTGCTTTTACAATGCGCTCACCAAGAGCAAGAGGCGTTTGGGGCTAAAAAGGGTAAGGCCACTAAAGCAGCCACGGCTAAAACTACTGAGGCAGGTACTGCTGATGCCACGAAAGCTGAGGCTGTTGTTGCTGAGAGCTCTGCTGAGGCAACCGAGGTTGCAGTAGCAGAGGCAGCTGCCATTGTAGAAGCTGTTGCTCCAGAGCGAAGTGCGTTGAGCTTAGAGCAGCGGTTAGCTCTGTTAGCTACTCCTGTTGATGCGCAGGCTATCGCTAAGGTGAACTTTGCTCTAAATCTCTTTTTTGTCGAGCGCTTGCGTGATTACCGTAATCAAGGCTTTTCTACTGCTGACAAGATCGGCTGTGAGCTGATGCTGCGTGGCTTAGCTGCCTTGCGCCAAAAGCTGGTACCGTCAGTGTTTGAGCTCATTGATGCGGTGAAGAGCTCTTTAATCAAAGAAGAGCTGAACCAGAGCCATTACTTGCTTGATCAGCTGATGCGCTTGTTAACTTCAGTGCATATGGGACAAGTGCCACTTAGTGTGCGCATGCCTCCTATTTGGCGCGATTTCTTACAGCAAGCCAAGACTTATGGCATTAGCCTTAAGGATCAGCAAGCCCATCAGATCCGCATCGACATCAATAAGAATGCCAAAAGCTTGGAGAAAAGCCGTTTCATCAACCGCGTGAGCTTTTTGAGCCCTGATTTCTGTCCACCATCTCTTAACCGCGATGGTAATCATACCTTTAACTACATCAATCGTACTGAAACTTACGTGTATCACTACGTTGATGAAGTGGTTATGCAGATCATGGCGGCATCTGAGTATGGTGAGAGCTTATTGCAGGCCTGTCGCACCATCGTGCGTGAGCGCTGTAAAGCTAAGAATCTCTCCGTAGCAGAGATCTGCAGCCTCTATCGTCAGTGCGTGAATATGGGCATTGAGGATCAGTACTACAAGGTCAAAGAGTTGCTGGCTCAAGCCATCGTTCATGAGCGGCAATTGACCGCCATTGGTGATGCTTTAGGTGAGCTTAACTCCTATGACTTTGTAGCTAAGAGCACTGAGCAGAACCTCGTGATCTTGCAGCATCTGATGGATGATCTGATCAAGCGTGGCTGTGAGATCTTGTTGCAACAGAATGATGTGGTTGAAGATGAGATCGATGCTTTTGTTGCGGCTTTAGAGGAGCTCAATTACTACGCTATCAAGCAAAAGCAGAGTAAGCAGCTCTATTTTGCGACTTTAGAGGAGCTGTTGGACTCTGATGAGCTGAGCGCCACCTTGCAGGGAGCCTATTTGGCCTTGCTCTACAAGAACCGTCGCTTGCGTTACGAGGTACTGGTGAGCTATGTGAACCAGTTTGTCTTGGGCTCGATTTCTTCCAACAACAAGAGTGTGGGCTTCTTCTACACCCTGATCCTGATCTCGCGTGGCAATCTCTTTAACCGTGACAGCATCCTCTCTTTGCTCAATGTGTATTTGCAAAGCCTAAGCGGGGAAGAGTTCTTAAAGGTCTTAGTCCTATTGCGTCGTGTCTTTGTGCATTTTAATGCTATTGAGATGCGCAAGTTAGTGCGCATGCTCAAGCGCCTGTTAGGCTTGTCGGTGGTGGATTTTAATTACCAAGTAGAGCCTGAGGAGTTCTTGCGTAATCGCCAGATCGATCAAGAGCTGGAGCAAGACATGGTGAAGTGGCATTTGCTGGCACAGAGCGCCTCTGTTGTGGAGTCGGTTGCGCAAGCTGGTGACCAAGAGGAACTTAATGACTCTGTGTTTACGTCTGAGTCGTAGGAGGTAGTTATGACCAGTAGTTCTGATCCGCGCCTATCTGTTGCGGCTCGCGATAGTGCAGGGGCGGGCGCTGTAAGCAGCGCTAGTGCTAGCGCTAGCACCGGCGTCGGTACCGGTGTCAGTGCCGGTAGCAGTGTTGGTGACACGGTGAGTCTGCAAGACAAATGGCGCTTGATCTTAGGCAAGCGTGCCGAAAGTGATCTGCCTCTTAACCAAGATCAAGAGTGGTCTGATTGTTCTGGAAACGGATCCTCTTCTGGCAGCCCTAGCTCTGAAGAAGGAAATAGAGCTCATCGTCGCTATTACCTGAGGGATATCGATGAGTCCTTGGATTACATCTATCAGAGTGATGAAGAGGAGATTGAGCAGCAATCGAAGACTTTAGGTGGGCGTGAGCGTCCGCAATTGATTGCTGCCAAGTGGCTAACTAAGACTAAGCAGCTGTTCCCTTCTGAGGTCTATGAGATCATCCAAAAGGATGCCCTTGCACGTAATAAGATTCTGACCGTCTTGCAAGACGAGGAGTTTGTGTCGCGTCTTGAGCCGAATATGGATCTGCTGACTTCTATTCTAGCGATGAAGAACCAGATCCGTGGCAAAGCCTTAGACAATGCCAAACTCTTAGTCGAAAAGGTGGTAGAGCAGCTTAAGGATAAGTTTCGCCTGGTGGCTCAACGCTCGTTCTATGGTAAGCGTGATATGAAGGCTCTGCCGGTGCGCACTTTCCGCAACTTAGATATGCCAAGAATTGTGCGTGCAAACCTTAAGCACTACCAGCAAGAAGGGCAATTCATTATTCCGCAGCAGCTTTACTTTAAGGCCAACAGTATTAAGCGCTCGCTGCATCACCTCTTTGTGGTGGTGGATCAAAGTGGCTCCATGCTGGATTCTTACGCCCATGCCTCGATCTTGGCCTCGGTCTTTGCCAAGCTTCCTTGCTTGCAGACCAGATTGATCTGCTACTCCACCGATTTTGTGGATTACACCAAGTACCTCGATGATGTGGTGGAGCTGCTCTTTAAGTCGCAACTGGGCGGCGGTACGGAAACCTGCAAAGCTTTGGCTTATGTGGAGCAGCAGATCACTGAGCCAAAGAAAACAGTGGTGGTGTTGATCTCTGATCTCTATGACAGCGAGCCTGCTCAGATGCTGAAAATGAGCGAGAGGATGATGAGCAGTGGCGTGAAGTTCATTGTGCTGCCAGCTATTGGCAGTAGCAGCCCGTCTTATTACAAGCAAGCGGCGGAGCAATATGCTGCTCTGGGCGCTCATGTGGGCTGTATGACGCCGGATCGCTTGATCGATTTTGTGTCTCAAGTCGTGAGTAAGAGCTAAGGAGGGCGTGAAAGATGGCTCCAGAAAGCAAGTCTCCGGTAGCGAGCATGGCTGCGTCACAGACTGTAGGTTCTTTATCGCAAAGCGCCAGCAATAAGTCCTCCAGTGAGGTTTTTGCCGAGCAGGTTGATCGGATCTTACAAGAGCTGGTGGTCACTGGTTATGATGCGACTGATAGTGGCTTTCTAATCGAGTTAGATCAGCTCATTAAGATCGGTAGCGAGATTGGCTTCACTAAGGTCAGTGACTTACTCCAAAAATTGCGCGATAGCTGTGAGAGCTATATGCGCTATAACTCCAATGAGTATGCGCAGCATGTGACTCAAGCTGTGGCTCACCTGCATTTTGCTCTGTCTTTCCTCAATTTTGGCAAGACCGCGCAGGAAGGTGGGAATGAATCTGCGGCTCAAGATGTAGCCGCAGGGAGCCCTCAGGCTCTCTCGCCACAACATACCTCAAGCTTTGAGGCCGATGATGACTATCTGTAGGAGATAAGAATGAGCGCAAACGAAAAGAAAGGCACTGCTAGTGCCACTAGCGCCGCTGACGCTGCGAGCACTGCAAGCGTTGTCGCTAGCGCTGCGAGCGCTGCGAACACTGTCGCTGAATCGTCTAGTTCTGCATCTCCAGAGAGCAAGACAGATACAGTCTCTTCTCAAGTTCAGACGCCAACTAAGACTGAGCAGTCTGCAGAAGCGGTTAAGTCGGAGCCAGCTACTGCTGAGTCAGCAGAGGCTAAGCCTGCAGAGGCTAAGCCTGTGGAGGCTGATCCTGATGCCTTACGTTTTATTGACGTGATTGATGGCTCACATTTGCTGTCAGAGATGACACCTGCTGCGCAGGCCTTAGAACAGCTCGAAAGGCTAGATGGCTCTCAGCTTAAGGCTTTGGTCGAGCAGCAGGATTTTGGTGGGCTGCAGCACGTGACCTCCGAGTCGTTATTAGAAGCTCTGGGCACCAGAGCTTGGAAGAAGTTGTGTGCGGAAGTGTTGAGTGATGTGAGCAGCTTCTTTAGCTATGAGCCTGCTACTGCTACGCAGAGCGCCGCCTTGGTCTGCCACATGCCAGAGTACATGGTCAAAGTTACTTTTAAGGCCACGGATGATCACGGTAATTTAGTGTCTTGTACCTGCGGTGGTGTAAAGCTGGGACGTGATACGGCAAAGAGCAAGGGTGAAGACAAAACCAAAGACACCAAAGACACCAAAGAGCCTGAAAACGCTCAAAATCAGGCTGTAGCCGATACATGTACCGCAGATACCATTGAGGCGGGAGATGGTACTGATTCAGCTTGTATCCATCAACGCATGGCCCAAGTGCTGTACCTGATGCTGACACAACAACTGCAATGTGATGATACGGCCTATCAGTTGTTCTTTAAGCGTGAGCGCTACACCTCTTACTTTACCCAAGTGAAGGAATTGCTGTCGCAGATCTTTGCCCAAGGACTCAGCAACCTGAATTACGACGTGCTGGATAAGGTGAAGGCTGCCTTTGTGCGTGCGAACAGCTTTGATATCGCGTTTTTAGAAAATGACCTCAAGAAGCTGCATGAGCTTTTGAAGGTAGGTCTGGAGCAAAGACGGGCTGCCAATGCCACTGGTGTGCTCAATCTCAGCTGCCGGATCTATAACACTCTGGAGGCCTTAGAGCACGCTACCGAGCGCAGTGAGTTGGTTAAGCTTTATGGTGTTAACCAAGACCGTGAATATGCCATAGCCAGCTTAAAGCTATTTGGCTGTGGTTATCAGCATGTGACACGTGAGTCCGGTGATACCTCGAAGTTGTTTTACTTTTACAGCCCAGAGCGCGATCAATTTATGACGATGGCGGCCGTCAAGAATAGCTTCTTCGCCTCACCGACTAACTTCATGAACAGCGAGACCTCGCTGTACGAAGCTGCATATCGCGTGTATCACATCGAAAACGCCATGATGAGCTCAGGTAAGCTCAAGAACTCTAAGTTCTCGGTGCCGCAAGAGTATGAGGTGCCATTGCAGCTGAAGAAACAGCTCTTTGCTCAGATCGCCTTGCCTGATTTTGCAGCTTTAAAGCGTGAGGCTTATGCTTCTGTGCCACGGTACTTCGATCGTGTGAGCACCAATAATCAGCTATTTTTGGTCAAGATCAAAAGATTGGTGCAGATCGCGATCAATCCACAGGAGTGGTATCTTAAGGTCTACTTTGAAGACGAGCAGTCACAGATCCAAGCTGTGCGCGTCTCGCGGAGTAGCAGCTATTACGACTTGTTCACGGCTGTGGATGGATATACCCGAAAAGTACCTGAGGCTCAAGACTTCTTGCTGCAACATCAGGATCTGTGGGATGGGGTGATTACGCCTAATATCCAAGCGCAACTTTTATCTGTGTTCGACAAATGGCCGGAGCAAGCGCGCGAAAAATTTGAGGCCGAGATGAAAAGTAGGGGTAAGCGCAAAGGCTCCAAGACTAAGTTGCTGAAGCGCATGAAGGTTGCTCAAGAGCTCTTGCAGATCACCTCAAATGATCAGTACTTGAGTTATATCTTGCTTTATTGCCCGTTGCAGTCAGGACGGATCCGCCCAATGCTGGCTTCGATCTTTAGTGTGGTTATGCCTGATCGTAAGCATGATGCCAGCCGTCATAAGAAGCTGGTGGAGAGTCCGCGTCTCAAGGAGCGGTATATCCATGCAAGCCAGTGGTCTCCTTTTGCTGAGTTCCAAAAGGC
>DXEV01000067.1 GCA_019114785.1 Candidatus Anaerobiospirillum pullistercoris
ATCGCTTTGAGGCTTCTGGTGTTCACTCATTGGTGAAGAAGCCTGCTGAGGGGCAAAATTATTTTGTTGTTTCATGCCCCTCATTTTACAGCAGATAAGCCTGCTACGAACTTTTGAACTCTAACACTAGCTTAGCAGCGCCACCGCTGCTAAGCTTGCGGCCATGATGGCCGCTGGTAGCTGAAAGGAAGCTGCCATAGCGGCTTGTGAGGCTCAGCGCTATGGGGTGGGCCCTGTTTAGCCGTGAATGTGGTTTTTGGTGTAAAACTCAGAAATGATGGCCCCCATTTCTGTGGTTACGAGCTCGTAGTCTTCCTCACTGAAGTCTTTAACGTCCTCAGGGTCAATGTTGGCGATTTGCTCTAACATTTCTAAGCGCTCACGAGTATAGCGATCGGTTTTACTCTTCATCGCTTGCTCTTTAGCTGCCTTAGGATCTGCCATGACGTTAAAAGGTATTTTGTGCTGAGGAATGGAAAGACCTAAGAGCGCACCATAGGCAGTGTCGCCTAGAGCTTTTAAGCGCTGGTCTTGGTTAACCTGATCCTCTGCTTGAGGCAGGAAGAAATGGATCTTGTTTTGTTTGAGATCGCGCTCGAGCTCTAAGAGCAGTGTGGTAAAAACAGCAATGCTCTTACCAGTAAGAGGGGTGTCATTATTGAGGATTTCTTGGGCAAGTTTTAAGCTGGCGTTGTCGCTGGAGTTGAGGCCCTGAGCTAGTAGACCTAAGATAAAGCCTTGGACTGTTTGAATGCTCTCTTCAAAATTGCTTTGCTCAAAGCTCTTGTAGGTGGATTGATAGAGCGGATTTTGCTTTAAAGCTAGCATGGCAAGCTCCTAGAAAGCGCAAAAATTGGGTTTGGGGGCGAAAGAATAGCACAAAAATCAGGGTTTAGGCGTGGTTGCTGAGAAAAACAGCTTGGATAAGGCATAGCCTCATGGGTCCACAGGAGTGGCAATAAAGAGCGGGCTAAAGAGGCAGTAAGGGAGAGAAGGAATAGCTACAGGCTGCTAGCTTTGGGAGGTGCATGGATACGCAGCCTGCAGAGCATGATTTAGACATGGTGGGTGAGGTGTTCTGTCCTTTGCGAAAGCCGATTAGCAGGTATGGCCATGTTATTTCTTTGCTCTTGTTGTTCTTCCTTGCTGAAATAGCTCTGCACGAGTTCTTGGAGATGCTCGGCACAGACGTCTATTTGGCGGTGAGCAAGATAAGGGCTAGGAAAGAGCTCTGCGAGCTTACGAAATTCACGATGATAGTTGCGTCGCTGACATTCTTGCTCGCTGATTTTAGTGCTATCAGGCGTTGCGCTTGCGCCAGAGGCTGAGCATGGGCCAGTGTTAATGTGGGCGCAGTTGAGACCTAAAAGCAGTCCATAGGCAATGTTGACGATTTGCAAGCAGCGAATAGCTGCATTTGGCTCTTCTTGAGCGCTAGCAATGAACAGGTTGAGGTGTTTTATGCCGAGCTCGTGCTTAATGGCTCCTGACATTAATTGGTAGATCTCTTGATCTTCTGGCCGTAAAGGCAGATCGGCATTAATGCAATGCACAAAACCGGCTACGTTGGCTGGCCCTAAAGGATCTTGTTGTCCGATCAGTAAGCCACAGAGATAGCCTTGAGTGATCTGAATGGAGTCACAGAAACTTGAGCTGACTTGTTGATCATTTCGGTTGGGGGCACGAGGTTGGAAGTGAACGAAGCACCGCTGATATAAATGATTTTGGTTAAGTGACAGCATACATCCTCCTAGCAATTAGCGTTTGGGAGTTGAGTTTGTAGAGAGGCGGCCTATATCGACTGTCGGACAGGAGAAGAGGATAGAGGTCTGATGGTTTATATGCTATCACTATTTGAAACTAAAAAGTAGGACAAAAATCCAATATTGTCAGTAAGTTTTGCGATAAATAAGCCATTTGTTGGTAAATAATCTGTAGCTATAAATACACAATTTTCGCATTTATGCGTAACCAGTTGTGCTTAAAATAGCTTTGCGCATAGGTTCGATGTGTAGCTATGACTGTAACTAGCAAGCCTTATCTAGCGGTTAAAAGAGTAGCTATGACAGCCATGTAGACGGGAAAATTTAAGTAGAGCTATGGTTGCCTGAAGAGAGAGCGGCCCTGTTGTCGATGCAGAGCGCTAGCTCACACCAAATTTTCCCGTCTACATGTATGACATCAGAGTGTATAGGCCTAAAGGAGCTGCTCCTAAGCGAGGTCTTTTAGGTAGCTCACAAAGAGAGTTTCTGGGGTTTAGCGTTTGGCAGAGGGCCTTAAGAGGCAAGATGAGAATCAGCTTGGTGGGCTGTAGGAGGGGCCAGTTTTGCTGGAAATGATAAGGCCATAGGGCTATGCCGCTATGGCCATGGAAGGGATGCCCTTTATGCTTTTATTCGGGCATCAGGGGGCGTTAGATCCGCAATTAGCGTAAAGTACCAGCTAAGTTTTGTGGATCGCAGACCTTAGAGAGCAGAGCCTGCACTAAATATGGATTGCCCACTAAGATGTTGCCACTCTTGGTAAAGTTTGGGGTGCCCATGAAGTCAGTAGAAATACCACCAGCCTCACGTAAGATCAGCTCGCCAGCGGAAAAATCCCATGGCTTTAAGCCTTGCTCTAAGTAGGCATCAAAACGACCACAAGCGGTGTAGCACAGATCTAAGCTGGCGCAACCGGAGCGACGCACATCAGCACATTGATCGATTAAACGGTGGAAAAGCTCGAGGTAGTCGTTCATACGAGCGCGATAGCGCACTGGGAAAGCAGTGCAGACTACGGCTGCATCTAATCTCTGTAAGGAGCCGACACGAATACGCTGGCCGTTCATGCTGGCACCTTCGCCACGTGCAGCAGTAAACATTTCGTTGGCCATAGGGTCAAATACCACACCTAATTGGGTACGGCCTTTGTGTTGTAAGGCGATAGAGACAGCGCAGTGTGGAATACCCTTAACGAAGTTAGTGGTACCGTCAATTGGATCGATGATCCATTGGTACTCGGAGTCAGCCATGCCTCTTTCTTGGCTCTCTTCACCGATAATGCCATGCTTTGGATAGGCCTTAAGTAAGGTGGAAGCGACCACGCGCTCGCATTCCTTATCAATATCGGTAACTAAGTCATTTTTCGCTTTTTCTTGGACATCGAAGTTATCTTGACCGAGGTTGCGAGCAATGAGGTTGCCAGCCGCGCGAGCAGCACGGACGGCGATAGTGAGCATAGGATTAGCCATTAAAAGAGCACTCTTGGAAAAGTAACCAGCGGAGGAACGGTAAGGCCACTTCATAGCCTTGCCCGTAAGGGCAGAGCAAGCTGCATTAAACAGCAGGGTACCACCGTTGTTGAGATCCTAGCTGCTTGGCGCAAGCATGGGTATGTCACAGCATACGGGTGCTTGCCGGATCAGATGCAATCTGCTCTAAGGACAGCTAGGATAAAGGTTTAGCAAAAAGAGTAAGAGCAAGCTTAGAGCTAGTCTAAGCGAAGCACTTTATGGGCTGAAAAGCTGACAAATAAGCCTTGCAGTCTAAAAAGCGCCTTATTATACACATTTTGCTGCAAAGAGAAACACCGAAGAAACAAAAAAGGCAGAGCCATTGCCCTGCCTTTTGCAATATTAAAGCACTAAAGCTTTAAGCTAAGCGCGACTCTTAGTCTTGCTTATTGTTCTGCTGATCCTTGAAGCGGCCAAAGGCTTGCTCTAAGCCAGCTTTGAGGTCATCAATTTCCTCTGGGCTCAGCTCTTTTGGAGCTGGGGTGACAGGGGACTCTTCAGCAGCAGCAGTAACCTCTGCCTTTACCTCAACCTCAGCTTCAGCCTCAGGCTCAGCCTCAGACTCAGTCTCGGTCTCTGCCTCAGCTTGAGCGTCTTGCTCTTCAGCTTCGATTTCCTCAGCTTCGGCGGCATCCTCAGGCTCAAATTCGTACTCTTCTACGTACTCGTCTTCACCCTCTGAGACGTCGTCAGCCTCAGTGTCAGCAGGCTCATCTTCACTGTAGTCTTCATCTACAGGCTCTAAAGGCTCAGCTTCGCTGTTCTCTTTAGCCATCATCTCTTCTAGAGCGCTGACTTGATGATTGCTGTCCTCTGCGACACTTTCCTCGTGCTCGGTACTGAACAGCTCTTCATCGTAGTCAAAGACAGTGGCGGTAAGCTCTTGCTTGGCATTGAGATCATGCTCTACCGTAGTGGTGTGCTCCGTGTAGGCATTGCTCACACTGTCCTTAAAGCTACCGTTATCGATCAGAGTGCTGTCTAAGATCGAGCTGTCATCGAAGTGGCCGATAGTCTCAGCAATAGTGTTACGGATGTTACGGGCCTTAGCATCGTTTAAGTTCAGAGGACGATCGGACTCATCACGTAATACACGAGCATATTGAGCAGAGACACGATACTTATGGTCAGCAGACCAGAAGTCCTCTTGAATAGCACGATTTGGATGGTAAATGCGCTCATCCATTTCGTGTTCATCAGAGGTGTCGTCAGCATCAATGGAGTCATAGACGGCAGTATTACCGGTATTGCCCTTAGCCTGAGCTTCTGGTGCTACGGCAGAGGCGTCAGCGCTTGCATCATCAGCAGGGGCATCAGCTACGTTAGCATCTTGCTCTTCAGCTGGGCCAGCGACGTCTTTTGCCTTAGCCTTATTCTTGCGGCTCTTGGAGCGCTCTTGTTTACGTGACTTGCGTGGACGGCCATCGTCCTCTTCAAAGTCATTCATAAACTCTTGAGCTTGCAGCAAGCTATCTAAGCTGGCAGAGATAGCGTCCTGATCATTGGAGGTGCTAGCCTCATCGCTGTCGTTAGCCTCACTGTGGCTCTTAGCTGGGGCTGCTTCTGCAGCTGGAGCTTCGCTGGCACTGGCAGCGCCTTGACGCTCAGAGCGCTTGCGGCGTGGCTTGTGCTCAGGTTGGATCTCTGCACTTTGTGGCTCGGTGGCAGCAGGTGCAGCAGGCACAGCAGTGTCCTCAGCAGAGCTTGCAGCTTGTGGCTCAGGCTTGGCGGCGGTAGCTGCTGTAGCAGCAGTAGCGGCTGTGGCAGCCTCCTCTGGCAGGAAAGAGCCTTGTTCAGCGTAAGCGGCACCTTGAGGCTGTGGACGGGAGAACAGCTCTTTGACTAAATCTTGTTGCTCCGCATCACTCTCAAAGGTCTGAGCGGCGGCACATTCATCATAGTGTAAAGCTTGAGCTAAACCTGCACTACGAGTCACGTGGAGCTCATCACCAGCTTCAAAGTCGCGGCTTTGGTGCTCTGCACCGAAGTTGACGTCGAGCATCTCTGGCTCAGAGATGTGATCGACTTCAGCACAGACTGCAGCTTCAGCTAAGCCACCAGTGGTCTCGGCCTTGTTAAAGGCAGTGCCTTGCTCAAAGTCACGAGCTGGGTGCTCTTGGTTGAAGCCTAAGTCCTCTAATGGGCCTTGACCCATTGGGGCAGAGGTAAAGCTGCTTTCGCTAAAGTCAAAGCGCTTAACTGGGGTGATCTGATCCACATCAAAGATGTCGGCATCATCAATACCCACAGTACGAGGATTGAGCGGCACCTTGTTCTTAGGCGTATTCTTGACAGCACCACGACGTGAGCCCTGATCGCGTTTAGAGCCACGCTCTGGACGCTCAGCATGATCACGACGACGCTCGTTTCTGGAACCACGCTCACCACGCTTGCTGCGATCTGCACGCTCAGCGCGCTCGGCACGCTCTGCACGAGCAGGGCGCTCCATATGCTCTGCGCTATCGTCAAAGCTCTCTTGAGGCTCAAAGCCTTGTTGTGGGACGCTCATCACTGGCTGTTGATTGTCAGCACTGATGTCCATAGCTACGCTTGGAGCGACGGCGGCGTTTGCAGCTGCACCAGCAGTTGCGGCTGCAGATTCCTTGCTGAAGCTCTCATTTGCCTCATTGCGCTCGAATTGCTCATTGCGCTCAGGACGTGGCATGTGCTCACTGTGTTCAGCACGGTTCATACGATCGGCACGATCGTTACGGTTGTAACGCTCTTTGCGATTTGCACCTTGACCTTGCTTGGCTTCACTGCGCTCTGGACGATCGGTACGCTCAAAATCACGATCGCGCTCATAGCCGTTAGCGCCTTGTGGACGGCGTTTGCCATTGTTGCGACGATTGTTGACGCTACCATTTTGGCCGTTATTGCGACGGCTGTTACGATTACGGTTGTAACCGCTATTATTTCCGGAGTTGCTGGTGCGCTCTCCTTGTGCATTCTCCGAGGCATTAGCTCCAGTCTTGGCATTAGCCGTCTGTGCAGAGCTAGAGACTGCATTATTCATTGCAGGTGTAGCCACAGGGGTTGCTCCTCCTTTGAAGATATTCCCGATAAACGAGAAGATCTTGGAAAACATGCCGCTTTGCTCGTTACTGTCGGTACCAGCATCCGAAATTATGGCTCCAGCCAGCGATTGATTGCCGGATTGATTTGGTGCGACATTGGTGTTTTGCAACTGGATGGTATGTGGATCTGGTGTGGAACTGGGCTCGACAGCTTTTGGAGCTGGCAGATTTATGGTGATGTCCTCAGTAAACACCAATGGGGTGTCTTTTGGCTTTGGCTGCTGTTTCTTATTAGAAAATTCGCGACGCAGCATATTCTCTTGCACTTCAGCACGAGCTTTAGCGGCACGCTCACGGAGAAGCTCAGAGGTTTCGTCCTTAGAGACATCAATTGGTAAGTTGGAAGCGCTGTTTAAGACACGATGCACTTCGTAATTTGGTGCCATCATGTGTTGATCTGGGATCACCGTGATCTTAATACCGGTGGTCTTTTCGATCTTCTCTAATTGATGACGCTTGTTGTTGAGGATGAAAGTAGCGATCTCAACTGGAGCAAAAGCGAGAACATCGCCAGTGTGCTCTTTGTGAGCTTCTTCCTCGACTAAGCGCATGATGGACAGAGCTAAAGATGCAGTGTCACGAATGGTACCTTGGCCTTGGCACATTGGGCAGACGTGGCTGCTCGACTCTTCCAAGGAAGGACGCAGACGCTGACGCGACATCTCTAGCAGACCAAAGCGAGAGATCTTGGAGAATTGGATACGAGCACGGTCTTGACGGCAGGCTTCACGGATGCGGCTTTCGATCTCCCTTTGATGCTTCATTGGGGTCATATCGATAAAGTCGATCACAATGAGGCCACCCACGTCACGTAAACGTAGCTGACGAGCGATCTCTTCGGCGGCTTCGATGTTGGTCTGTAAAGCGGTTTCTTCGATATCACCACCGCGTGTGGCCTTGGCCGAGTTCACGTCAATTGAGGTGAGAGCCTCGGTAGGGTCAATGACGATGGCACCACCAGATGGAAGTCTTACCTCACGTAAGTAGGCTGACTCAATTTGGCTTTCGATCTGGTACTTGGAGAAGATAGGGATATCACCACGGTAGAGACGCACGCGATCGGTGAACTCAGGACGCACCAGACGAATGTGGTGCATGATGTGCTCATAGACGTCCTTATTGTCGACTAAGATCTCGCCGATATCTGGACGTAAATAATCACGAATAGCACGGATAGCGATGCTGGACTCTTGGTGAATGAGGAATGGGGCGCGCTTAGAATTAGCGGCCTTTTTAATCATTTCCCACAGTTTGGTGAGAATGGATAAATCCCAAGACAGCTCCTCTGAGCTCTTGCCTACACCGGCAGTGCGGATGATGACGCCCATACCTTGAGGGATGGTGATCCCCTCAAAAGCGGCACGGATTTCAGCACGCTCTTCACCCTCGATGCGGCGGGAAATACCACCAGCACGTGGGTTGTTAGGCATTAAGACTAAGTAGGAACCAGCAAGGGAGATAAAGGTGGTTAAAGCTGCACCCTTTTGGCCACGCTCTTCTTTTTCGATCTGCACGAGCACTTCTTGACCTTCGCGTAAAGCAGATCTTAAGGAGGCATGATCGTTAAAATTGGTGCCCTCAGGGTAGTACTCACGAGCGATTTCTTTTAAAGGTAAGAAGCCATGGCGCTCGGCACCGTAGTCCACAAAAGCAGCTTCTAGACTAGGCTCAATACGGGTAATGATACCCTTGTAGATATTGGCTTTCTTGTTGGCATGCTGTGGGGATTCGATATCGAGGTCATAAAGCTTATTACCATCGACCATGGCGACACGCACTTCTTCTTCTTGCGTGGCGTTGATCAGCATTCTTTTCACAGGAAAAAATCCTATTTGGTAACTTGAAAGAAGGCTCTGATCGGTTTCTCATCCTCTTGCCAGATCGGGCTAATGAGGGCGCATGAAATGGGGGATGGTGGAAGGTAGTAACGAAAAAGTAAGCAAAAGAGAGCAAAAGAGAGAGTGTAGAGACAGGTAATTAATCTATATTCACCATGGCCTTATCACAGCACAAGCCAAGTGAGCCGCTAGTTATTGCGTCTCGGAGCTGACAGCTACAAGCTTAGGGAGCCGACACTACAGTCACAGAGATGACATTGTGCTACCGTTACGCAAGGGCTGCTTTGAGCAAGTCCCAAGTCGTTTGGCGGAGCCACGAGCGTGAGCTGGTATCTGGTATAGCTGTTATGAATTGTCTTCGAGAGCGACACAACTAAGGTCAAAGGGTCTGATCACAGACTAAAGCAGCTTTCCTCACTTTGCCAAATAAAGGCTTATATAGCCCAAGCCATATCTGGCTGTAGCGCGGAAAGTGGCAAACACAGCAAATTACTTAAGAAGAGGTCTAGGCCTCAACTGTAGAACTACGACTTTTATTCTTTTTGTTCTTTTTCGTCCTCCTCTAAGTTCGTGCCACGACTAAGCTTAGCCTAGGCGGCCTAAGCGAGGCCTAAGCGTAGCCATGAAATGGCAGGGCCGAACTTCCATCCAGATCTGCTATCCACAAAATTAGCTATCTAGACATTACAGGAAACTAAGAGCAGCTGTGCAAGGTTAAACAGTCTCAAGAAAGTCGAGACTATGTTTGCAGCGGTGGTCTTAGCTCAATGAAACCAATGTAGAGCATTGACTACAGTGTCACTAGTCACAAAGCTCATAGGCCAACCCCAGAGGAGAAACCTGTAGGTGGAGCCTGCTTTTTATGCAGTGGCTCGCTGGCGGCCAGAGGCTTGATGACGAGGAGCGGCAACCTTACTGAAAATTCAGGATTTAGACCGCGAAGTGAAACAGTAGTTGCAGATTTTTCTCTCAAGTTAAAAAGTGATAAACAGTACCGCGCGCGCCTTATCTTCTGAGAAGCGGGGCTTGGTACTGCAACCGTGTCGACTCTTTATTGTTAGAGCTAGCAGGGTCAAAAGCAGAGGCTCAAATAGCCCTTGTTATAGGCTCAGGCACACTGAGCTGTAGCTAAATTAGCAACTCGTAGCTGCTCTTCCTTACCCATGAAAACATAGGATTTAGAGGATAGAGGGCAGTCCAGTGGAGTTACAGGGCAGATGGATAGTCCGCAAAAGGTTCCATCTCTTCTTACTGTGCTTAGAGCTTGCTTTAAGCGAGCTTTAAGTAGTGAGCAAGGCTAAGGCCACAATGCTATCTCCGGACTTAAGAATCTAAGGCCAGAGACAGTGCAGCTGGTTGAAAAAATAAATGGAGCGTGCTGATCACTTACTGCTAGATAGCAACGTATGGCCGTGCCATACAGAGCGCCACTAGGAGGACAAAGGAGTCGTGTCTAAAAGACCACCGTTTGCCCGCCATAACATAATGAAAACTGTTAATTGCACTGTTGTAAATTAAGCAGCGAACTATATTGGGCCAAGTGGCCGTTTGCCAAGGAGGCAGTGTGCCACGTGGGCAACATGCCATGTAAGCAGCGCCTTGCTGGCACCAATAGAGAGCGCTTATTTGGCTGTTTGGTCAAAACCATACATCCAATGGTAATTTGTAACAGCTTTCGCTGTGTATTATCCCCCAAAGGTCGGATCGTAAACAAGATTTGCTTTTTCTTGCGCCAGTTTTGCCCAGTGGCATAAAGCCGAATAAATCGCGCAGAAAAGCTTTTTCATCGGCTTCAGAGTCATTGCATGGGCCGTGTCTTTTGGTAGAATTGAGGGAATTTTTTTGGGTGTTCCCTCTGCCTAGTAACAGCGTAACAGCTTGAGTTGAGGAAGCTGACCCGTGGACTTTGTTTGAAAGGACGTATTAATGACCGGACAAGAGGTTGTAGGTAAAGAGCAACAAGCGCTTAAGGTGCAGTATCAGACGGCTAGTGCTGATGATGCCGGTCAGCGCTTGGATAATTACCTTGCACGAGTACTCAAAGGAGTACCTCGCAGCATGATTTACCGGATCTTACGTCGCGGTGAAGTGCGCGTGAACAAAGGTCGTGTCAGCCCATCATATAAGCTACAAGAGGGCGATGAGATTCGCATTCCTCCAGTAAAAGTCAGTACTGGCCCAGTGACTATTCCTTCCTCTAATCTCCATTTGGTGCAGGACTTAAAGCAGCGGATCTTATTTGAAAACGAGCTTTTGATCGTGGTCAATAAGCCTGCAGGCTTGGCTGCCCATGGTGGTTCGGGTATCGAGTTTGGCTTAATTGAAGCCATGCGTGCTCTTTACCCTGAGGAGCGTTTTTTAGAGCTGGCCCATCGCCTTGATCGTGAAACCTCTGGTGCTTTGATCATTGCCAAGCGCCGCTCGGCTTTACGCAATCTGCACGAGCAATTCCGTAACCGTGTGGTAAAGAAGCGTTATCTCACCTTAGTGCCTGGCAAGTGGGATCGTAAGCTGAACTTGATCAATGCTCCTTTAGTGCGCAATGAGTTGCGCTCAGGTGAGCGTATGGTGGAAGTTAACTTTAAAGAAGGCGCTCCTTCTTCCACCGGCTTTGATATTGTGGAGAACTTTGGCGACGAGGCCACGCTAATGGCAGCAATGCCACATACGGGACGTACTCACCAGATCCGTGTGCACTGTGCCTATGTCAAGCATCCAGTGGGTGGTGATGATAAGTATGGCGATAAGGCCTTTAATGCTCATTTAAAGAGCCTTGGCATGAATCGTATGTTCCTCCATGCCTTTAGGATCTCTTTTGTAGATCCTGCTACAGATCGGGTGCAAAAGGTAGAAGCTCCATTACCAGAGGAGCTTGAGCACATTTTACAGGTGATGCGCACGCGTCATCCTCGCCAGTAGCCGTGCGCACCGAAGTGCGCAACCGCGCGCACCAAAGCGTGCTGAGGTCGCGCTTGGTCAGATCGAGATAAAACAAGGAGAGGGGAATGCAGAAAGAAGATGAGGGCTTACGTGAGTGCTTAGCCCAATGTCGTTTGTTAGCTTTTGACGTGGACGGCACCCTTACGGACAGTATTAAGCAGATCATCTTGTGCTTTCAGCGTACCTTTGAGCATGCCCATTTGCCAATCCCTGACGAGGATGCCATTAAAGGCACTATTGGCATGAGCTTGCATCTGGGCGTGCAGAGCTTGCTACCTGATCCTACTGATGAGCGTCTGGGTGCAGAGGTGACGCAGCTTTACCGTGACACCTTTGCGGTGAGCAAAGACATCCACGGTACCAATCTTTTCCCTGATGTCCTTGAGACCTTACGCCAGCTAAAGGCTCGCGGTTACATTCTGGCTATTGCCTCAGGCAAGTCCAAAGTGGGTGTACAACGGGTTTTTAACGATATCCCTGAGTTTAATGAGCTCTTTTCCCTTGTGTGCACTGGCGACATGAGTGAGTCTAAGCCGAGCCCAGCTATGATGCAGTACATAGCCGCTAAAGCCGAAGTCCCAATGGATCAGATCATGGGTGTAGGGGATGCTTTATTGGACATTCAGATGTTTCGCAATGCGCGTTGCCACGAGCTGGGCGTGTTCAGTGGCGTGTGTGATTACTATGCCCTTGAGGATGCGCAGAGCGAGTTCATTTTGCCCAAAGTAACTGATCTGCGCGCCTATCTTTAGGCGTGTGCGCCCGCACCGCAGCTCACCAGCTGCCCTCACGGCTGTGCGGCTGCCCGCCTGGCAGCCTGCATGGCAGCTGCCCACTGCCTAGACGGCGCTAGATTGCTAGGCTAGCAGGCGCAGGCTGGCGGTGCCTAGAAGATCAGGTTGCTGATCTTGCGCCGCGTGCGCAGCTCTTCCCTTTCATCTTCGCTGAGATAGGAGTAGCGGCGCTCATCGCGCATGGATACTGGACGTCCTTTCTTTTGCTCAAAGTAGTGCTTTAAGTAAGCATAGTCTGCCTGACGGTTGCGCTCTTTGTCCTCTTGCATGCGGCGATCAGCGCGCTCAATAATGCGCTTGAGATTGTCTGGCGCTGTGTTTTGCTGCATGACTTTGGCGGTGTCTTCGCGATTGGTGACTTTGGCATCCAATAGGGCATCGCCAGAGGTGGCCACACCTACACCAAAGCATACCGGCACCGGTCGCTCTTCGATCGAGGTGTATTGCTCATGGAAGCGGTTGTGCTCGTCGCGGACTTTTTTGATGCGCTGCGCAATGGACTGAGCCTCTTCGATCGGGCAATGCGGCACAATCACTAAGAACTCATCACCAGCTAGACGAATGATATCGAGACCGGAGCTGATTAAGGCCTCATGTACTTGATCGAAGTCATGAGTTTGACTGGCCTCATCAAGGGCAGACACACCAATACTGGCTTTAGAGGCCGCGTGGGTTTCTTTGGTGGCCTCATCTTTAGATTGAGGTAGAGGGCCGCTATGGGTAGTGCCATAAGCTGACTCAATAGCACGCTTAGCTGCAATAGAGCGCCGCGTATTGAAGCCCATAGCCCGTGAGCTATTAGGGGTCTGGCGCGATTGGGCAATATCACCCGAGTCTGCTGGATCAGCAGAGTCAGTAGAGTCAGTATCTTCCGTTAGAGAGTCTAAGAGTGAAGAGTCGGCTGTAGCCTCAGACGGTGTGTCCGTGGCCATCGGCGGCGTAGCCGTGGTTGCATCAGCACTAGCAGCAGCGGCTGTGGCTGCTGCTGAGTCAGCTGCAGCTGCGGCGGCAGCAGCTGCGATGCTAGCGGCTGCATCGGCGATCGGGTTTTCTAAGGTGTGTTCGCGAAGCGCTTTGCGCTGATAGGCAACGCTCTCTTGGTCTTTAGATTCATAGCGACTATCAAGGCCCATGTTCTCCGCTAAAACTGAAAAGTCTGAGGACAAGGCCGCATCAACTGATCCGGTAACTTGGATCAGCTCAGAGAGCTCTTCACTGAGGGCTTGGCGAATGATTTCGCAGGTCTTAATGATGAGATAGTCACCATAGCTGTGGCCTAAGATGTCGTTAGTCAACTTGAGGCCGGTAACATCCACAAAGAGGATCGACAGAGGACGCAGATTTTGATCGTCGTAGCGCAGCGCATTCTGTTGGAAGTAGGTGCGGTTATGTAAGCCGGTGAGCGAGTCGTTAAACATCATCAGCTTCATATTGTCGAAGTTGCTCTGCACCAGATGGATATTGGTCTCAGTGCCAATCAGCTGGGTGGCTATATTGTTTTCGTCGCGGCTTAAGACCAGCGCACGCCCAATAGTCCAGATGTAGTTGCCGTTTTTGTGCTTTAAGCGCACACAGCACTCGTAATAGTCACCGTACAAATTGGTAGTAATGATCTGGTTTTGCACCAAAATCACATCGACGTCATCAGGGTGAATGAGCATATCGTTCATTTCACGGCTGGTCTTAGGAAACTCTTCGGCGCTATAGCCCAGCATCTTATGGAATGAGGCACTGCAGATCAGCTCATCACTTTTGACGTTGAGCAAAAACATGCCATCACCCGAGATCTCACGGGGAATAAATTCAGAGTAAGGGCTAGACTCATGTGAGATATAGCCGGTGGCATAGAGGGCATGACCATGTTCATTACGTGCGAGGATAGAGCCTTGGACAATAAAGTTTTGTCCCTTATAAGGCCCTTGTGTAAAGGTAATGCGCTCAAAGATGATATCTCCCATCATGCTGAGCTTCATATTGAGCCAGAAGCGCGCCGCATCAAAATTGGAGATCTTTGACATGACAGTCTGGGGATCGTGCCAGAGGTGGTGATTTTCTATGGCAAAGATCCGTGCCATGACTTCATCTAAGATAAAGCCTTGTTGGGCGTCGTAGTACCAATGTCCGAGTACTCTAAGATGTGGCGCATCATAGGTTTGACAGGTGTCAGCATTGGCTTGATAGAGAGGTAGCGCCGTCGAGATCCCACTGTCATGCGGACGTAAACCAGCCTTATCCGCAGCTGCGGCTAGTTCTTTAGCTTCGGCAACTGCGCTGTTAGCAATAGCTGTGGCACCAGCTACACTATCGTTCGCGGTCTGGTGTTGTTCAGACTTTGCTGCCTCTGGTTGAGTGTTAACGGACGTCACCATAATTACTCCCCCAGCCTAGAAGAGGCGATTGTCGCTTAAAGAGATAGGGTGGTTTAAAGACTTTTCGATGTAGGCCTGCACTAATCCATAGTGCTCAGCGCGAGCAAGGCGCTTGTTTTCCTGCATCAGCATGTCTGCATCTTGAATGGACTGGTAGAAGATGCCTAAGGCCTCTTCTTTTTCCTCGGCATGTAGATCACGTCCCGCATAAGCACTGAGATCAATAGTTTTGATACCAATGCTAAAGAAGACCGGCATACGGATTGGGGCGTTTTTGTTGTACTGCTGGCGAGCCTCAATGATCTTGCGTCCTACCAGCTCAGCTTCGCTTTCATTGCAGTTTGGCAGGAGGCAAATGATCTCATCACCACTGATACGGATCAACTCATTGACATGGTTGATGGCACTCTTGATCAGAATGGCAGCCGAGCACAAGAGCTTATCACCAACGGCATGGCCCAAATAGTCGTTATAGAGCTTTAAGGCCGTAATATCAGCAAAGATAATGGTCATCGGGCCAGTTGCGGCACGGATAAACTGCTCCATGTGGGTAATGAGATAGGTGCGGTTGCGCAGACCCGTTAAGATGTCGGTAAACACCTTATTTTGCAGCTGCTCATAGCCCTCGAGCACACGGTTGATATCGATATTAATACCCAGCACACGGGTAGCCATACCAGTGCGGTCACGACCGACAACAGCGCCAATGCCCTTAGTCCAGATGTAAGAGCCATCACGGCAGCGGGAGCGATAGAGGAGCTCAAAGGCATTGCCATGCTCTTTTTCATTGAGCACGGTGTACTCATCGCGCACGGTAGCTAAATCATCAGGGTGAATGATCGCCTTTTGCCAGAGCTTGTGCCGGTATGGGATGTGCGGATCGTTATTCTTGTAGCCTAAGATGGTGTAGTAGTTACGACCATAAATGCACTCATCGGTTGGTAAGAGCCAGTCAAAGCTGGCGCTATCAGCAACGATGTGCGGCATGAGCTCAAAGAGCTTAGAGGCAATGCGAGTAATGGTGATACTGACAAAGCTCAGAGAGTGATCGCATTTAAAGAAAGCGTTGAGCTTGAGGTAAAGCTTTTCGCTTTGGTTCGGGCCGTGATGGAGGTAGATGGCAAAGGTACTGCGCGAGCGACCATTAACCTTAACGGAGGTGGTTTGCAGGTTGGCATCATCTGTATCCGCACTGCTTGGGATCACGGGCTCCACAAGGGACTCTAAAGCCATAATGGCATTGGCATGATCCGGAGGCAGCTCTTCGTTAACGTTGAGCGTTTGTCGGCTAAAGGTGTAAGGAACGAGATCCAAAGAAAAGCCTTCTAACGCGTTGGTGTAGATGCGCAAGCCAGTAAAGTGAGAGAACGCATCCGCATCCTTAGTGGTGTAAGAGATAGGGGTAACAGAGGCCTGTGTAGCCTGCGCGGCTTGCGTAACCTCCGCAGCCCCCGCTTTACCAGCTGCCTCAGCAGCTGCAGCCGCAACAGCCTCAGCACGGTTTGGCTGCTCTGGGGCATGGTCTAGCGTTGTAACACTTTGCAGCAAGATCGAAGAGCCATGCTCGTTTTTGCCCGAGGCGACTAAGGCCGATGCCGCCATCTTCAGAGAATTAAGCTGAGATAAAGGCGCGGCCACCGTTGGTGCAGCCGCTGCTGCACTCTCATCTGCAGCGGCAGTCGCAGCCGCAGCCGCAGTCGCGGCTGTATGCTCGTTTTTAGCCATAGGCATGGCGGCGGCTAGGGCAATAGCGTGCACTGGTGCCATAGTGCTGGAGGCACTAGACAGGTAGTCAAGCTCTGTTGAGCTTAAATGGCTGTTGCTGCTATTAAGAGCTTGCAGTTGGAGCGGCTCAAGCTTTTGCGCGTTGATCTCATAAGGGGCCAAGTCATAACCCTCAACCTCATGAACCTCATAATGAAAATAAGGCCTATAGCTGAGACCTGTGTGGATCGTGGCACAGCTGGCGTTATGGTCATTTTCTTTATAGGCACCAAGCCACATATGAGGTCGAGCCTGCATATTGTAGATACTCTGAGCTTTAGACTCAGGGAGGCGCAAAAGCTCAGGATCCATATGAGGCAGGAAATTAGGGTTAAAGTGGGTCTCTTGATAGTTCTGCAGCTCATGCTCAAGAGTATTCTTGACGTCCTGATACAAAGACATCGTGTCTTGATGGGCAATGTCGTGTTCGCAGTAAGGTTGGATGACGCTATGAGTATCGCGTAATTGCCGTAAGTGGGACAGTACCTGATGGGTGATCTCTGCACCTAAGAGGTGGCGGAAATGATGGAGCGAGAGCCACTGTTGGGTCAGAGATGGATCAAGATGCAGTAGCTGAATGGCATTGCGATCAAAGAGGATCTTATGGGTTTCGGCTTGATAAACGCCAAAACCAGGCAAAGTCAATTCACGGGAGGTGTTGACTTGAGCCTTCATGTCAGCGTTGTTTTGCTCTTGGTGAGGCGCAGAGCGCAAGCCCCGATCTTGTTGTAGAGCTTTGACCTCGTATTGGCGCTCCGCTTGGACTAAAGATGGGCCTAAAAAGGTCGGTTGGGTCGCAGCTAGCTCTGCACTTAGCTCTTCTTGGGAAGGGTTTAAAGTCCCATAGACGTGAGTCTGGTCAGGGCGCGTAGCGGCAGCAGCTGACTCTGAGCTTTGGATGGTAGAGCCTTGGGCGCTTGTCGGGTTAAGGCCATCCGTACCGGCTGCTTTATGTGGATCAGCGTCACTAGCTGCACCGGTGGCTGCACCAGTGGCAGCTTGTGAATGCACTGCGCTTGCCGTCTGGAGATCACTGCTGTGCGCGCTGGTATTCATTCCTGAGGCAGAGCGCGAGTGGTCATAGAGATCCACGGGTGTCAACGAAGGATCAAGTAGCGCTGAGATGTCGCCTTGATTGTCCATAATAGCCTTGATTAAGGCCCTTTGGCGCTTCCTTTCTTGCTGAGCATGAGTTTTGACCGCCGCAACGACTTGATCGCTGCTTACTGTGGTAGTGGAGGCAGCGTGGCTGCGCACAAAACCATGGGCATAGTCTTGGGGCTTAAAGTGCACCAGATCACGAGCATGCTCCACCGCGTAATTGAATTTGGTAGCAGTGCACTGCTGTTGGTCGGGGGTAGAATCTTTTGCAGCTTGCTTGGCCTGCTGTGCTTGCTGGGCCAGTTGAGCCTGTTGGGTCTGTTTTGCTTGCAGGATTTTTTGGCGAGCTCTCTGGATGGCGCGATTTTTGGCCGCAGTAACGCTATGGGTGCTGTGCTTGAGATAGTGATAGGTACGAGCCGAGGAGAGATCTGCCCCGTCTTCTCGGGAGAGATTAGCAATCTGCGAAATCGTTTCGTCGGTAGACGGCGTATTCCACTGATCTACAGGGGCTGAATAATAATGCTGGTGGTAGCCATCGAGGGCAGAGTGTCCAGTAAGATGAGCAGAGCCACTGTGTATATGGTGCGGATCGCTATCGATGCTATGGGCATAGTGCTGTTGTTGATAGTGCCCGTGCAGGATCGAACCGTGATGGTGATGCTCTGCGACATGAGAGCATGATGCCAAGCCGCTGTCTTTAGTATGCGTGTGACCATGAGAGTTGGCGCTAGCTGCGTCTTGCTTTTGAGACATAGCAAGATGAGACTCTGCGCTTAGAGAGGTTGGTCGCTCAGTAGCGGAGGTGGCACGCTGGGTAGTGCTAGCGCTATGAGTTTTGAGAGGCGAGTGTTGGGTATTCGTCATGGCCAACTCGGTGTGGAGACCACACCTCTCCTTATCGAATGTGAACGCCTTAGTCAGACAAAAGCTGGTTCTGACTTAGTTTGCAGATCTGGTAATTGATCAGACAGGGCTTAGGGGTTGCTATCTCCTAAACTGCTAGAGAGATCTTAAGATAGGAC
Source organism: Candidatus Anaerobiospirillum pullistercoris (assembly GCA_019114785.1). Classification (GTDB taxonomy): domain Bacteria; phylum Pseudomonadota; class Gammaproteobacteria; order Enterobacterales; family Succinivibrionaceae; genus Anaerobiospirillum; species Anaerobiospirillum pullistercoris. The sequence goes on from DXEV01000067.1 coordinate 18,183, forward strand.
ACAAATTTCTGTTCTTGAGCTATTTTTGCCTGAGGCAAAAAAGAAAGTGTCAAAAACCGCAACACAAACAAGTTACTGATTTTTGGCACAAAGGGCAATCAAGACAGAGCTTACCAAAAATAATAGGGTATCTAGGCCTATATTGCAGGAAAAATGCCGATCTAGCCAGTGGCTTATCCTCATAAATGTTAAGTGGCACAAGCTTTACAGTGGCTGTTTGGGCGGGATTTAGGCAAGGACGACCAGAGGCGACAGTGCAGGGTGGCTGCACCAGTTCTCGGGAAAGAAAAAACGCACGGGATCTTGGCGGTGCCGTGATCCGGTGCGCTCTGGGGGCCGCGATGGTAGGTTTATTGGCCAAGGCAAGGCCAGCCCAAGGGCTAGCAAGGCCAGCTCAGGAGCCTGCGGAGGCTAGCAAGGCCTATAAGGCCAGCTAAGGCCTGTACGGCCTGCGCAAGGCTGTTGCCCTGCCTTGCACAGTGTTGGCTAGTGTTAGAGTTCAAAAGTTCGTAGCAGGCTTATCTGCTGTAAAATGAGGGGCATGAAAGAACAAAATAATTTTGCCCCTCAGCAGGCTTCTTCACCAATGAGTGAAC